>NZ_AP023260.1 GCF_016756595.1 Mesorhizobium sp. L-2-11
CGCCATCGCGTAGCGCCTGCTGCAGCTCCTCGCCGACTGCTACCGACGGCACGAAGATCATCGCCTTCTGGCCGCGGAGCTGAGGCAGTCTGAGCAGAGTAGCGATTTCTGTTGCCCTCTGTTCGGTCGCACACCTCCAACGGGCCAGCGCGATATTGGGACGGTCTACGTCCCGGACGAAAACTACGGCATCGTCAACACCAAGCGATGCCAGGATGCGTTCCTGCATCTCCCTTCCTGCCGTCGCAGTAAATGCGAGCACGGGTGGCGATCCCAATTTCTCCCTGACCTCACGTAGGCGGCCGTATTCAGTTCGGAAATCGCGACCCCATTGGTCGACGCAATGGGCTTCGTCGACGACCAGGAATGTTGGCCTCGTTTGCTTGAGGCGCTGTCGTTCTTCCTCGCTGCGGACGAAAAACCGCTCGGGTGCGAGATACAGCAATTTGATCGCGGATTGGCCGAGCAATGAAAACCGCGTTTGCTTCTCTTCTGTATTCAGATCGCTATTGATGAAGGTGGCCGGAATCTTTTTGGTGAGTAGGTCTGATACCTGCTCCACCATCAGGGTCTTCAGCGGACTGACAACCATGGTGAGACCGCGACGGAGAACCGCAGGAAGTTGGAAGCAGAGCGTCTTGCCGGATCCGGTTGGGCTGACGACGAGAACGGATTTGCCCGATAGGGCAGCCAGAACGATCGGCAATTGCCCCTCGCGGAATCGATCCAACCCGAAGAGACGGAGAGCCGGGCCGAAATTCGCGACCGCTTCGGAGTTCTGACCGTCAGTATCCAGCCATCTGGCCAGCCTGACCGCCCATCTTTCGATAACCCTGCGTGCTAAGCCGCCTGCAAGATTTGGATGATGAGATGCGTGGCACCCATCGCAGAGGGTGACGAGATTCGAGAGTTCGTCACTTCCGCCCATTGACCGCGGCAGGAGATGGTGAACATCAGCCTCGGCGGACTTCACAGGTGTCGAGCAGGCCACGCAGCGGTAGTTATCGCGTTTGAGAACCAGGACGCGAGTGACCTGCCATGCGCCTGCGTTCGTCGATTGGTCCATTATCCGGTCATACCCCATGCCCCGTGCGGGAGGTGCGAAATGGGCGGGACGGACCAAACCAATGCGCTCCATTCTTGGCCGTTTTCAACGGGAAAGGCGAAGTCCAGTGCAGGTTGACGAACGAGTCCAAGGCGCTTCATTACAGCCTGTGACCGGAGGTTGTGTGTACTGGTGTAAGACACGATGCCCGTAATCCCGGCAACCCCGACAGCATGAATGAGCGCAGCCCCAGCGCTTTCCGTGGCGTAACAGCTTCCCCAAGCTTTTCGCTTGAATCGCCAACCAACCTCGAAATGTGGGCCAAGTGGATGATCCCCAGCCATACGCGGCATTACACCTGCATATCCAAGAAAAACACCGTCGAGGCTCTCCGCGGCCCATCGGCCGACACCATATTCGCGCTGAGCAACACAATAGCGGTCGAACTTCAGCTTGCTTTCTGCTTCGTCGACTGGTCCGCCAAGGTCGGCCATGACCTCAGGATCGGTGTGCATCTCCGCGAATGCAAAGCGATGATCATCTCGCCAATATTGGAGCCGTGGGTGAGCTGTCTCAATCATGGTTCACCTGACCTGGCCGACCTGAAAGCCGGGCAGCCGATCAGAACAACTGATCTCGTTGCACCTCTCACAAGAATTCCAACCTAGGAATCTGGGCGATCTTTGGAGGGTCAGGCGACTTAGATGGAGCGACAAAGCTGAGGGCCATAGCGACTGCAAAGAGAATGATGCCGTTTCGGATGAGGTCGATTGCAGCAGACGCTTCGTTTGCCCGTATCATATTGAGAACTTCGAAGCTGGCGGCAGCATCGTTTAATGTCTCTCGAGCGCCCTCCCCTCCCGTCGCGACCGCATTCATAAATTTCGCGCCATAACCGAATCTAGGCTTGGGTCGCAGGCCTCTGAATCCAATAATGGCTCCATATAGGAAGAACACCATCGACAGGAATAAAAGCGTAAGCACGGCGATCTTGATCGGCGACACCGCCAAGCCGTCGACAATCGTTTTTGCCACCGCTCCACCCACAGTCAGCGCAATAGACAACGACGCTGTAAGTCTCGATAGTTTGTCATCCAGTTCCTTTGCGCGCGTCCATTCGGAATCGATATACTTCTTAATGTCATCGTCACTGAGCGACGTAATATCCGCGAATGATTCGTGTGCATCGAGTGATTGAAGTCGCTTGGCTATACGCCGATTGACGAATGGCGTCCTAAACGCGTCGAAAAGAGCTCTGATCACGTCCGCACCTCCGAAGCCAGTTCCAGGGCGATGGTCTCCGAGATTCCGCGACCGTCACGATCCAACCAACCCCACTCGCCAGTCGGGTTGATTTCTATGAACCAGTATCGCCCTGCGGAGAGAGCCAAATCGATCGCAGCATATCTCAGCCCCAATATGCTCATCAGAGCCCGACAACGTCGTTCGATTGTAAGCGGTCAGCCGATAACGTCAGGCCTAAAGTTCCAAGGCATGAGCATTTCGATTTCGGATGCCGGCCAGCCTTGAGCGATGCGGGTCAAGGTCTGCGAGAGCCAGTCGAGCGGATCGACGCTGTTCATTTTGCAGGTTTGCAGCAAGGTGGCTACCGTCGCCCAGGTTCGTCCACCGCCGTGGCTGCCGGCGAATAGACTATTCTTTCGCGTGATCGTCTGGGGCCTGATTGCACGCTCGACGATATTGGAGTCGATTTCGATGCGACCGTCCATCAGAAAGCGTTCCAGCGCCTCCCGCCGGGTGAGCGCGTAGCGGATCGCCTCGGCGGTCTTGGATTTTCCGGAGACCTTGCCCAGTTCCGCTTCCCATAGATCGAAGAGGCTCGCGACAATGGCCACGGACTTTTCCTGACGTAGCGCGGCGCGGCTTCCGGCATCCTTGCCGCGGACCTCGTCCTCGACCTTCCACAATTCGGTCATGGCGATGATCGAATCCGTCGCGGCCTGCGAGACCCCGCTGATGTGCAGGTCGTAGAATTTGCGCCGCAGGTGAGCCCAGCACCCGGCGAGCCGGATTGTTTCATTGCTGCCGGCTTTGGCCCGTGCCTTGACCAGGTTGGTATAGGCCGAGTAGCCATCCACTTGCAGGATACCGCTGAATCCGGCGAGGTGGCGCGCCACGCAATCCGCACCTCTGCTGTCTTCAAAACGATAGGCAACCATTGGCGGACTGGTTCCGCCATAGGGTCGGTCATCCCGTGCGTAGGCCCACAACCAGGCTTTCGTGGTTTTCCCGGAACCAGGGGCAAGGGTGGGCAAGGTCGTCTCGTCGGCGAAGACCCTTTCGCCCTCCTTGATGCGCTCCAGTATGTAATCAGCAAGCATCTGCAGCTCGAAGCCCAGATGCCCCATCCACTGCGCCATCAACGACCGGCTGATCTCGACGCCGTCGCGCAGATAGATCGCCTCCTGCCGATAAAGCGGGAGGCCGTCGGCGTATTTGGAGACGGCGATATAGGCGAGCAGCCGCTCCGTCGGCAGCCCGCTTTCGATGATGTGCGCCGGCGCCAGAGCCTGGACCACGCCGTCACGGCCCCGGAAGGCGTATTTGGGACGGCGCGTGACGATGACCTGGAACTTCGGCGGCACGACGTCCAGCCGCTCGGATCGATCCTCGCCGATCAGAACCTTTTCAAGCCCCTCGCAGTCGGCCGGGATTTCCGGCTCGACGACCTCCTCGATGCGTTCGAGGTGGGCAGCAAAGCCCTTGCGCGGACGCGGGGCGCGCTTCGGCTTGTTCCCGACCGCGCGGTCGAGTTCGCTCCGGATTTCCGAAAGGCCGGTCTCGACCTCTTCGAAGGCAAAGGAGGCCTGCTCGTCGTCGATGGCCAGGCGTAGCCGCTCGGAACGCGTGCCATGTTGCGTGCGCTGTAAAACTTTCAGGATTGACGTGAGATTGGCGATCCGCTCGCTGGCGCTTTTCTCGACAGCTTTCAGCCGGGCGACCTCCGCCTCAGATGCTGCGATCCGAGCGTCGGCGACTGCGATCCGGGCCTCGCTTGCAGCCTGCTCGCGAGCCATGGAAAGGATCATCGCCTTCAGCGCATCAACGTCGTCGGGAAGGGCAAGACCCGGTAGAACCATGGCAAGCAACAGAGCACAAAAACAGCCGCTTTCCCAACCGTTCCAGCCGCATGATTCATCTTGCCGCAGGCCGGTTTCAGCCCGTCGATAACGGCCGCCTGACCCTGGCCGGACGAATCTTTTTCCAGTCCAGTCCGGCCAGAAGCGCCATCAACTGGGCGTGGTCGAGACGCATGCGCGCGGCCGATATCCCCGGCCAGCAGAAGCTGTGATCTTCCAGAGTCTTCGAATAAAGACAAACCCCGCTGCCGTCCCACCACACGATGCGAACCCGGTCCGCACGCTTCGAACGGAATACGTGAAGTGCCCCCGAGAATGGGTCCAGGCCGCCATCCCTGACCAGCGCCATCAAAGATGCCGCGCCCTTGCGGAAGTCGACCGGCTGGCACGACACGTAAACCACCACACCGGAAGCGATCATGCCTTACGAACCGCGCGGATGATCCTCGCCAGGCGATCGGGATCGACATCGCCGCCGGCGCGCACCACTGCGTCGCCAATGACGATTTCCACCGTGTCGCTGCCCACCGCTTCAAAGCGCGTGAACTTCGCCGGCTTGCTCGCTCCCTCCGTCAGTGGCGCAACCATGCCCGACGAAAGCGCCTTGCGGCGCCACGCATAGAGCTGCGAGGGGTCCAGCCCCTCGGAACGCGCAACCGCCGAGACATTGCCCCCTGGCGAGAACGCTTCGGCGACAAGCCGTGCCTTCTCTTCGTCCGACCGATGGCGCGGCTTGCGTCGGGACGGCACAGGCTCCGCCGTCAAAATCTCGAATGTTCGATGATGGCTCATACTGTCGCTCATAGGATTCTCCGCATGATTCATGCTGAAAATGAGCGATCAACCGCCTGCACGCTACGTGGGGACGCCTACGCGCTTACGTTCGATTTCGGCTGGAAGTTGGTGCTCTTTGTAGATGAGTTCTGCCTTTGGCCGTAAACGCCAGTCACCCTCAACTCCACCTTCATCAGTTTCTACTGTGCTGCACCAAACGTGTTCGCCGATCAATGTCACCCGGAGATCCAGCTTCGGCGACAGGAGCGCCTGGCAGGTAACAGGAACCGCTTGAAAGTCCATGTCGATGCAATCGGACCAATCGGTAAGGATGGTATATCCGAAATGTTGACGACTGCCCTCCGATAGAAGAACGGTATCGACGCTCTTGATCGCCAATTTCTGTCCCAAGAGTCCAGGAACGTCGGCGGTTTTGTCATTTGTGACAAGCGATTCAGGCACGTCGAAACCGAGCTTGTAGGCCACCCGCAGCTGATACGGCTTTGATTCCGCGCGATACGTGGCGGCAGGATCATTGAACCAACGGGCTTCATCAAAAAGCATCAGCCCACGCATTGCTGCAGACCATTGGGAACGATCGAGTTGCTCCTCGACCGTCAGCACTCTCCCTGGCGTGTTTCGGAGAAACGTTGGCTGCCGCCACCATACCGATCTAAGTTTGGCCCCTACGTGCCATACATGGTCGGCATGGCGGCAAGTAAGGCGTGCCCTCAAAGGATCTATTTGAAGTCCGAGGTCCGGCAATTGTTCTCTGTTCAACCGCAGAAATTGCACACCCCTCGCCGAAAGATGATGGCAGATGCGATCGGTGGAAAGATCCGCCAAGCTCGATAAGAGCAGTACATCCACCTCACTTGCCAAACTTATTCCCCTTTTTGGTCTTCTCCGGTTTCGAGGTCGTTTTTCTTGGTTACGGCGCTGTTCCCATCCTGGAAAGCTACCAATCCCTTATGGTTGCGCCAGACCCCCGCCATAAAATCATAGGTGGCATCCTTCGGCTGTCCGTTTCCGTTTGCTTGGCATTTCTTCGCCTTGGCTTGCAAAATATGCATCAGAATCGTCCTTACTTTGGAAAGTCATTTTAAACACGGTAAAAGATCAAGTGCGGTATACGATAACCGAAACCGATGGACACACAAGTTCTTAAGGTCGGTCATTCAGCGACCTTCCTATCTGTACAAGATGGCTGCCGACGAAGCCGAATCAAGGCATTTCCCACCGAGCCTCGCCACGACCCATCCTGAATATAGGCCCAGTCGGCCCGAAGCTGCGATTTTGGCCAAGTGAAGAACGTTGTGGGAACCCCGCGGTGGTAGTTGACGGCTGACCTGGCGAGGAATGACGGTCCGCTCCGGCAAACGGAGTGGAACTATGAGTTTTGGTCTTTCGAGTGGGGATCGGGTCGAGCGCTGGAGCCTGAACTCTTCCGACATTGCTTTTGTGAACGGCATTCCGGAGCTGGCGCGGCTGGGGTTTGCGGTTCAGCTTAGGTTCTTCGCCTCGCACGGCTTCTTTGTGCAGGATCACGCGGCGATTCCCCCTGATGGCGTTTTGTATCTGGCCGAGCAGCTCGACCTCCAAGCGGAAGCTGTAAACCACTATGATTTCTCCGGTCGGACCGCCCGCCGACATTGCGCGGAGATTCTGCGGCATCTCGGCTTTCGGCGTCTGAAGCGGGAAGATCGAGAGCAACTGACATCGTGGATCGCTGGTGAACTGTGCCCAACCGGGCAGTCGATTGGCGCCATGCTTGAGCATGTTTTCCTGTGGTGCCTGGACAGGCATATTTACGGACCTTCACGCAAGGAACTGGAGCGTCTGGTACGCTCGCAACGGCAGCACTATCTGGATAGCTGGCTGAGCGGAGTGCACGACCGGCTTTCAGCAAGCACGGTCGCTTTGCTGGAGGCTTCAATTGCCGAGCCGGATGGTCAGACCGGGTTCAATACGATGAAAGGCGACGCTGGCCAGGCGTCGCTCGACAACATCCTCAGCATGACGGCGAAGCTCGCCTTCATCCAGAAACTCAATCTGCCGCGGGACCTTCTCTCGGTGGCCGGAAAGGCTTGGGTAGAACAGGTTGTTCGTCGGGTCGGCGGCGAAAAGGCCTCGGAGATGCGCCGGCATGCACCTGCGCGGCAGATCGGACTGTATGCGGTTTATCTTTTTTCCCGCGAGGCGCAGCTGACGGATGCGATGGTCGATCTTCTGATCGAGACGGTCCACAAAATCGGCACACGCTCGAAACGCAAGGTCGTGGGTGATATCGCAAAGGATATTGAGCGGGTCTATGGAAAGGAACGGCTGCTGGTCGAGATCGCCAGCGCTTCGATCGAGGAGCCGTCCGGGCGCGTCTGCGATGTGATTTTCCCTATTGTCGGCAAGGACAAGCTGGCGGCGATCGTCAAGGAGAGCCAGGCGAAAGGGGCGCTCGATCGGCGTATATATAAGGTGATGCGGTCATCCTGGGCCAATCATTACCGGCGCATGTTGCCTGACTTGCTCTCGGTTCTGGAATTCCGGTCGAACAACACGGTGTGGCGTCCGGTGCTTGCAGCGCTCGACTGGATTCGGAGCAAGATAGATGACGGTTGCCGGTTCGTACCGGCGAAGGACATTCCGATCGATGAGGTTGTTCCCGCCAGGTGGCGCAGTTCCGTCATCGATGACGATGGCCGAGTAAACCGGATCAGCTACGAGCTTTGTGTCCTCACCCAGTTGCGCGATCGCATTCGCTCCAAGGAGATCTGGGTCGTTGGCGCGGACCGTTACCGAAACCCGGATGACGATCTGCCCAAGGACTTCGGTATCCGGCGCGATGCCTACTATTCCGGCCTCGACCTGACGCCGGACGCGAGGGAATTTACCTCAGCCGTTCGTGCGGAGCTTGAGCGGGAGCTGTTGCTTCTGAACGAAACGATTCCACAAAATGACAAGGTCCGACTGCTGTGGCGCGGCGAAAACCGTATCTCGATCACGCCATTCAAACCTTCGCCAGAACCCAAGGGGCTCGATGCGATCAAAGGCGAGATCGGCGGGCGCTGGCCGATGACCGGGCTGCTCGACGTGCTGAAGGAGACTGCACTCGACACCGGTCTGTTGGAGGCCTTCGAAACATCAGCGTCGAGAGTTTCCCTGTCGAGGGGGATGCTGGATCGACGGCTTCTGTTGTGCCTCTATGCTCTCGGCACGAATGCCGGGCTCAAGCGGGTCGCGGGAGCGACGCCAGATGTGAGCTACGAGGAATTGCTGCATGTTCATCGTCGTTTCATCCATGTACCGGCTCTGAGAGAGGCCTGCGCACGGGTCGCGAACGCGACGCTGGCGATCCGCAACGCAGCCGTTTGGGGTGATGCAGGCACGGCCTGTGCATCCGATTCCACGAAGTTCGGCGCGTGGGACCGCAATCTCATGACGGAATGGCATGCCCGCTATGGTGGGCGCGGCGTCATGATCTACTGGCACGTCGAGAAACGCGCGACCTGTGTCTATTCCCAGCTCAAGCGGTGCTCGTCTTCGGAAGTCGCTTCCATGATCGAAGGCGTTCTCCGCCATTGTACCGATATGGAAATCCAGCGCCAGTATGTCGACAGCCATGGTCAGAGCGCCGTCGGCTTCGCGTTTTGCCGCCTTCTCGGGTTCGAGCTCGCGCCGCGCCTGAAAGCAATTGCCCGCCAGAAGCTGGCGGTCCCAGAAGCGACGATACGTGCGCGATTGCCGAACCTCCTGCCGATTCTTTCCGGAGCGATCAGTTGGGATGAGATCGAGCAGCAGTATGACGAGATGGTCAAATACACCGCCGCGATGCAGACGAGAACGGCGGACCCGGAGGCGATCCTGCGCCGCTTTGCCCGTGCCGAAGTAATGCACCCGACCTACAAGGCGCTGAGCGAGCTCGGCCGAGCGGTCAAGACCATATTCCTGTGCCGCTATCTTCGGCAGGAGACGTTCCGCCGGGAAATCCACGAGGGGCTGAATGTCGTTGAGAACTGGAACAGTGCCAACGGTTTCGTGTTCTTCGGCAAGGGTGGCGAGATTGCCACCAACCGGCTCGACGAGCAGGAGATCTCCGCCCTCGCGCTGCATTTGCTGCAGGCGTCGCTTGTCTATGTGAACACCCGTATGCTTCAGACCGTTCTGGTGGAGCCGAAATGGGCGGGCCGGATGACGCCGGAAGATTATCGCGGCCTCACGCCGCTGATCTACAGTCACGTCAATCCTTACGGTCGATTTGACCTCGACCTGAATAGTCGGATTGATTTTGGCCGGCTAGCGGCATGACCGAGGCAATCCCACCCATCACATTTGGGTGCACCTCAGCGTGACGATCGAAAGTGACGTATGCTGCATGTCACAAAAGGGTGGATTCGTCAGCAATGTGACGATACAAGGAAGAAGCCACCCTAATGTGACGGATTCGCCCGTATGACCCGCGTCGGATATGCCCGCGTCAGCACAACGGACCAGGATCTCGATATCCAAGTCGCCAGGTTGAAGGCCGCTGGCTGTGAGATCGTTCGTTCGGAAACGGGATCGGGCGCATCACGAACCGGGCGCACTGAGCTTGAGACGATCATGCAGTTCTTGCGCGACGGCGACGAGCTTGTCGTCTTGCGTCTCGATCGGCTCGGCCGCTCCACACGCGATGTTCTGAACCTGGTGCATGAACTCGAAGAAAGAGGAGCCTCGCTGCGGGTGCTTGAGCCGGAGGTCACAACGGCCGGAAGCATGGGAAGGATGGTGATCACCATCCTCGGCATGGTCGCCGACATGGAACTGAAGTTCATCAAGGATCGCCAGCGCGCCGGGATCGCAGCGGCACGAGCCGACGGCGTCTACAAAGGCCGAAAGAAAAACGTCGATGATGACGAGATTCGACGCCGTGTTGCCGCCGGCGCCAGCAAGGCCAGCGTCGCGCGTGATCTGAAGGTCTCAAGAATGACCGTTTACCGGGCCCTCGACATTGTTCCGCAAAGGACAGCCTCACTCCCCGAAAAGCCGCCTGCCGCCAGTATCTCCTTGCACCTGATCATCGAGAACTTCAACAAACACGGTCGCGGCAGGAAGCCCGCTCGCGAACGGATCGAGGAAATGCTGGAGCGCGAATACGCCATGGTGAAAACCAGCAATTGCGACTACAGGCTGACGGTTGTCTACGACCGCGATCCGGAAGGTTCTGATCTCGATAGTGAAATCCAGCATCTTTATTCCGAAATGTTCAATATCGCCGAGAGCCACCGTTGCTCAATCGAGGCTGACATCCATGAGATCGGCGGAGAGGGGCGAAGCTGGTAGGGACGTTCGTTTTTTGTTCTTCACTTGGCCAAAATCGCAGCTTCGGGCCGACAGGGCCTAGACGACATCCGCAACTCCCCCAAGTCCGCCGAGAGCACTATGAAGCAGCAGCGACCTTTTGTCGTCGAGATCAAACAGAAGCGTGGGGTCGTGAAGCGGCCGCAGTCGATCTGGGGCGGCATCGACCTGGCCGCAATCGCGAACGACATAGCGGAAGCCAAGACTGAAGGTCCGGTCGCTGAAGCGGCAATTTCCCCTGGCGAAGATGTTCGGTCTCAGCCCATGGCGGCCGCCGGTGAGGCAGTATCAGACGCCATGGACATGATCATGTCCGACGTGTCGCCTCCTGAGCCAACGACGGTCGAGGAAGCGCCGGTTCCGGAGGCATCCACTGGACACCGGCGGGCCGGCAAGAAGATGCGGTGGCAAAAAGATGTTCCTTTGCCACGAGGGGAACGATGGAAGCGGCGCCTGCCATGGGTGTTCCGCCAGAGCCGGGCTCAGCGCTAGATCAATTGCGCCAGGAAGCGGCGCTCAGCCGGCGAAGTGACCTATGCTGCGAAGCCTCGCTAGCAGCATGATGGCTGTTCCGCGGTGGTCAACCCTCGCCTTTTCGCTCAGTGGCGACGCATCCCAGGCAGCCAATTCTGCCACCAAAAGGGCGGTGTCCTGGCTAACGGATGCGCATCTAAGCTGTCCGTTCTTCTCCATCACGATTATTGCCGTGCCGGTCACGCCATATCCAATCGCAGCCATCCGCTGAACGCAGACATCGTCATCGACACGGACATCGAACAGGACCGATCCTGCGGTTTTTTCCGCCGCGTCAGCCACACGGTCACAGAACGGCCGATGCAGGCCCTCAAGTGACTGCTCAAATAGCGCCAGTTCAACATGCTCCGCCACCATGGCTGCGAAAGTGCGCGCCGGCTGGCGCAATCGGCAATAGGCCAGGACTGACTATCCACACATCAGCGGCCCTCCCGATGCCTACATCGCAACTGCGCTGTTGGCCCGGCGCTATTCGCTTGTTCATGTCACTGGCCCTGGCATCGTCTAGCTGCGGTGGTGGTCATGACGCCTACACAAGGTTCACGCGGTAGGCCCTCCGCAAGAACCGATCTGTCGACCGACGTTCCCCACTGCCTTTTATGCGACTTTTGAGAGAACAAACATAGAACGAACTCGCGATGGCCTCGCCCCCATTCTGCCCCGTCGTGTTCGCCATGGGTAAGTTGCGCCACAGGCCGTTGTTGATATTAGGTGTGCCGATGTTGGCTTTTATGAATTTGCAAGCAAAGGACCGGCACGGTCGCAGAGCAGTCAGCCTGGACCTATGGGTGCGGAAGGGAATTCGTGCATTGCTCGATATCACAACGGGAACTCCGAGGACCGGCCTATGATCGACGGCTTGGTCGTTCCGGCGGAGATAGAGGACGTCATCCGTCGGTTCGACGAGAGCCAGGCCGCCTTCAATCAGTACGATGTAGAGGCAGCTTTGCGGAAGGCGCGCGAAGCATTGAAGGAACTCGACGAGGCGCAGCAATTAGGAGTCTGGGCTGAACGTCTGGCATTTGGTCTCAGCGCGGATCAATCGACGCAAAGTCCTTGGAAGACCTACTTCGGGCCGATCGGGTCAGGAGTCTCACCAGACGGAAAGACCGTCTACTTTCCCGACATCGCGGACACCCCACCAGCCGTGGTCCTTCATTGGGCCGAACGTGCTCGCAGCACCACTCACCCGGTCCTGCAATCTCGCTACGCCGATCTGGCATGGGACATGGCATCGCTTATTGGAAAGATGCGCCGCGATCCGGAGATGGCGCGTATTGCTATCGATGCCTACCTCATCGCTGTTGCTCCAGAGTTCATGCCTGAGCGGCATCATCAATTCGAAGCGACCCTCAGGGCATTTGATTTGTCCGGGCTCATTAACGATGCCGACCGGCGCGACCTAGCCAAGCGTACGTTGATGGACCTGCATCGTATAGCGGTAAAGGACAAGCAAGGCCATTGGTGGCACGCATTCGAACGCTTGATGCTGGACAAAAACAGCGGCGTCACGGATGAAGAGAAACAAGAGCTAGTCAACGACTTTGAAGCGCTTCTTTCCTATTATTCCGACGCGACGGCACCCGATCACTTCAACCCACACTTCACCCGGGAGATCGCCAACTACCTGATCAAGCACTACGCCCGTCACAACCGGCCAGATGACGTGAAACGTCTCCATGAGGTGGTTGCGCGCACGTTTGAGCATTTCGCATCGCTCGGGGACGCGATGCACGCATCATTCATGCTGCAGACCGCAGTCGATTCATACCGCAATGCGGGGAAGTCGGAGGAGAGCAGCCGCGCCCGGATTCTGATGCAGAAAAAGATCGGCGAGGCCCGATCGGAAATGGTGCCAATCGAAGGCCAGATGGAGATCGCCAAGGACGATGTAGAGAAGTTCGTCGCGGCCGTCGTGGTCGATGATCTCGGGCGAACATTTGCCAAGATCGCTACCGAATTCCTTCCGCAACGCAGCGACCTAGAGAAGCGGGTCAAGGCCTCTCTGGAGCATGCACCACTGATGGCGCATATCAAACAGACGATCTTGGCAGACGACCACGTGGCAGCGGTAGTCGGCTCTGTCGGCGAAGACCCGATTGGCCGACTGTTCAAGAAATGAAATTCTCGTTCGCGTTCTCTGCACCGTGGTTGCAGGAGACGTTTGATCGGATGCTAGGGAAGCATGACGTGTTCCCCGAGCACATTGCTGGATGGGCAAATCGGGACGGTCTATTCGACGATCTTTCCTTGCTGCTGGACGGCGTAAGGGCATGGCTTGCAGGTGACTTGGTGAAAGCGATCCACCTACTCGTCCCACAAATCGAGCACGCGCTGAGGAGCATAGTGGGGCGGCTTGGAAAGCCGGTGACCAAGGCCCATCCCAAGGTGGCCGGTGTGAGCGTTGCCATAGGTATGGGGGATATTCTCTATTCAGACGAGATCGCTGATGCGCTCGGTCCCGACCTCACCCTTTATTTCCTAGCCCTCTATGCCGACCCCAGGGGGCTTAACCTTCGCAACGAAGTTGCCCACGGCCTTCTTGGGCCAAGCGAGATTACCGACCATCTCGGGAGGCTGCTCATTCACTCGCTCTTCGTGCTCGGAGTGTGGAAGGAATTGGCAGCGAGGCGACGCTAGCCTGTGAATCGGCGTGCAAGTTTTGGAAGCCGTTTGACACTTGACGGGGCCATTCAAGCGGCGCTCCTCCGGGCCGCGTTCCCTCATGAGTTGAATTTCGCACATAGTGAAACGGCGAAGCACAGCACAAAAATCGGCAATCTGATACTGAACATGCTCGAGCATCACCGTGAGAGCCAGGGCGAAGCGTGTCTGGAGTTCCTGCTGGTGCTTGCGACCAAGCCTTTGCTTCTAGCGGAGCGAGATATAGCTCGGATCGCTTCCCATCCCCGTGAGGAGCTTCAGGGACTGATCTCTGTCATGATCCCCTATGCGCCTGGAGAGTCGGCCGAGGTGGACGAGGGCCCAGAAATACTGCCGGCTTAAGCGCAATTGGCAACGCTGTTAGACGCCGCGGATCTTTCCCGTCATATCCCCCGTCGACAAGGGCGGTTATCAGATCTCGATCTCGACCTCAGCGGCCACAGGCACCTCCACCGGCGTAGCGATCGGAGTATAGAGATCCACATCTTCAGCGGCACGCAATGTCGCGACGAGGCTGTATCGGATTTCTGTGTCGGCGCGACCCTTGCCTGGGTTCTCTCGCCACCAGCCGCCAGTCGGAAACACAGCTATGGCGTTGCGCTGTGACAACTCCACAGCGGATCCTTCCCAAACGTCGGCGTGAAGGGACCCTCGATTGCGCAGCACAGGACCAATGGCCCAGCCTGTATCTGAAGCACGCTTCGGAGGCCTGGGACCTGCGTCGGCCGTGACGCGACGAACGAACACATCCACGCGTTCGTCGCCAGGCTTCAACGCAAACCTCAAGCCGTGAGACGCATACGTATGTCGACGCGATTGTCCACGCTCGCCCGGATTGGGTTCGATGAAGTAGCTCAATGTCGCCCGAAGCTGCACGCGTCGTTCGGCCAAGGCCTCTAGCTGGGCGACCGGCCAGCGGAATTCGTGCAGCACCATGTCTTTCGTTTCGACATCACTGCCCACCTTTCGGAAAGGCTGCATCGTGCGCTCGACAACCATCGTGACATCGTTCCGGAGGCTGCCAAGAGCTCGAACGAGCGAGGGCACCCCAAAACCGTAGCGCCGCAAAAGGGCTGTCTTGTTGATTGCGCCGAGATGACGACGCATCGCCGGGGTCCATTCGGCAGAATGCACGACCAGCGCCCGCACGGTCTCGGGCCACAGCGCCGGACGCTCGGCGAGAATCTGAGCTCCCATGCGGGCTGCCAACGCCGCCGCCGCACTCGTTTCGCCGGTTGTCGTGAAAGCCCTGTCCTCCGGAACCCGGTACGTCGTAAGAAGCGCCAGATCATCGACGTGATCCCCAAGACCGGTTCCCGGATCTACGCCAAGGTTCCCGCCTTCAAAAACGACATCCGGCTTGAGTGGCCACTCGCGATTCCAGCTGACCGATGTCCGGCTGCGTGGCATGAGATCGCCGACGGAGGCCATCGCGGTCCAACCCTGATAGGCGGGATCGACGATGGTATCTTTTTCCGTGAAGGCCCCAACCGTGAGCGCATTCCATGCCTGAGCAGGGTTTTCTATCGGCGTGGTATCGTTACGATCGAGATAGTCGTCGCGATGAAAATTGTCCCTTATGTTGCCGGCAGAGACCGCGATAAATCGTGGTGCGTTGTCGGCCCCGAAAGCCAGCGCATCGATTGCAGCCGACCAGGACGATGGCCGTCCGCGCCAATGGTCGCCTTCACTGGTGAGAGCGAGACAAATGCTACGGGGCCGCCGCGGCGCCGCGATCTCCGCTCGCGCGATGGACTGCGCGGTAATGGCCCCATAGAGATCGGGATCGTTTGCGCCACGGTCGCGCAGAACCTTCACGGATTCGAGTCGATGCGACAGTGGCACCGGTCCCGCGCCAGCCAGCAAATCGACGAGATCACCATAAAGCGCAATGCCGGACAATTGCGTACCATGGCCTCCGTGCCCTTGATTGCTGATGTCCTCGACTGACCAGTCCGGATCAAAAGCTTGTTGGTCTTGTTCTGCCAGGGCAGGCCGGATGAGCGGATGCCGGCGCGTTGAGCCAGAATCCAGAAGGCATACCGCCGGGGCATCGGCTGCGGGAGCAATAATCCGGTCGACGGTCTCGGCGACCCAAGCGCGCTGTTCTGCTCCATCCATCTCGGTGAAGAACGAGGGCGTATCCCGAGCCATTCGAAGTTCGGCGATTGAATCGGTATGCGCGACGATCCGCCCGAGCGTTTCGGCCGTCGACGACACGACCAGCACCTCCCTTTCGGGGAAGGTCAAAGCGTGCTCACGGACCGGTAGATCGAGGCGGCGCGCCGCCGCTTCGAACGTTTGTCGTGTCCCGAGACGTAGCCAAATCTCCCACCAAGCAACGACCCCGGGATCCGGAAAGAACGCCGGATCATCCGTATAGAGCGATCGCGCGACGGCGAGACGGGCTGTTTCCAGTGATGCAATCAGGAGTTCGTTGCGTGGTCCGGTGTTGGTCTCGACGACCTGGCCATCGACGACGGAGCGCTTTATGCGGTCTTCGTCGCGATATTGTGCAACCTTCTTGAGGTAGTATTCCCGTTGTTTTTCTGGGACGAAAACCGTTGCAGCAACTGCCTCGCCGCGGCCCTCAATCGGTCTGACGTTCACAAGCTCGATTGGAAACTTCCCTTGTCGATTTTCGAGCTTGTCGACGATGGCGGCTTGAGACGCAGGCAGCTCGAACTCAAGATAAAATCCGGGTGTTCCGCCAGCAAGCGTTAGATCCCGTGCCTTCAACTGTGCTTCGGCGTTGGCCACCGCTTGTGTGAGCACACGCGTCAATTGTTCGGCATGTCGAGCACGGTCTCGCGCTGGTGGTTTTGACTTGTCGCCGCCACCGCCATGGGAAGTATAATCCTGGATTTCGCCATGGTCTGGAAGGTAGACATGCGGAAGCGGTCGAGGTGCTTCATTGGCCATCGATGACTACAGCGTCGCCCCCTTGCGCTCGGCAATCGCGGTCACCAGATCGTCAAGCGTGATCCGCTGGCGATCATCAAGAACCGCCAGTTTCGCCGCGTCGGCCGCTGCTCGCGACATCTCGGCTTGGCTGAGGCCCGCGCCCTCGGTTGCCGCGGCTGTCCAATCCAGCCCCTTCGTATCGAAGCTCGAGAGCCGAGCCCGCATAATCTTCTCCGCCACTTCGTACGTCGGAAGAGCGTATTCGATGACGTCATCAAAGCGACGGAAGAGCGCAGGATCGAGCAATTCAGGATGATTGGTCGCCGCGACGACAAGCCCATCGCTTTCATCCTCTTCGAGAAACTGAAGAAATGAGTTCAATACCCTGCGGATTTCCCCGACATCGTTCCGCTCAGCACGCTTCGCGCCAATGGCGTCGAACTCGTCAAAGAAATAAACGCCTTTCCTCTCAGCCATCGCCGTGAATACGAGCCGCAGTTTCGATGCGGTTTCACCCATGAATTTGGTCATCAGCCCATCGAGTTGAACGGTGAAGAGCGGGATATGCAGTTCACCCGCAAGCGCGGCCGCCGTCATCGTCTTACCTGAGCCGGGCGGACCAATCAGGAGAAGCTTCCTCCGCGGCGTCAAACCATGCCCACGAAGCTTGTGCTGCTGCCGTTGCTCCCGAATGACCCTCTTCAAACGATCGTCGAGCCCGGAGGGCAACACCATGCTTGAAATCCGGATGTCTGTGTAACGAACGGTTACCAGGCCCGCGAGATCGCCACGCGGCTGAGCCAGTGGTACGGGTACGTTCTTACGCGCGCGGTCACGGTTTTTTCCCATTCGGGCTTCGTCAACGAGTTCGCGCAATTGCACTGCAACGTTCCCATGACCTCTGCGAGCTTCATTCGCGGCAGCTTGAAGCGCGATCGTAAGGAACTGCTCGTCATCTCCCTCGACGTGGCTTTTCAAAAGCGCAATGAGCTGCTGAGCGGTGGTCACGCGATCACCAGGTGGCGAGGCAGACATTGCCTAGCTTTTGCAAACAACCAAAGTGGCGCCATAGCGATCTCCTCGCGAACTCTCATCGGCTGAACCCAGAGATAGACGCCTGTCCCCAAAATCAGGTTAACTCTATTGAAGGGTACAAACCGAATCAATTTCGACATAGCCACAGTTCCCAAGGTTTACATCGCAGCCTTCGCGAAATCAGCGGGCGACGCCTCATCTGCTGACATGGAATGGTGGCTTTGTTACATCACACCCAACCAAGATAGCGATTGCGGCCGGTAACTCACACAATCCCCCACGCCCGGAACCGCCCCCTGCCCGTCATTTCACGAAGACTGAGCTCTCGAACGAGATTGAGCGCGCCCTGCTTCGAGACCTTCAGCGTCTTTTGGATCAAGCCGGTGGAGACGAGTGGACGAGAGAGCACCATCTCGACCAGGTCGGGCAGCTTTGAGTTCGCACGTCTCTCGTGCAGCCGCCGCTCCATCTGGCTTTTCGCCAGGACCAGCCTGTCGTGCTCCTTCAGGCCGGTCAGGGCCGCTTCGTGGATCGCGTCGACGGCGGCCAGCAGGCGATCAACGCGATTGCGCGCCCGCCTCCGCTCCCGCGGGATGCTTTTGGCGCCGTGGTGCAGGCAGGCAAGATGGCTAGCAGCGAGACCCTCCTGCCGCAGCAGCGCGCCGACCAGCAGCGGGCCGACCCAGGTGCCATGCTGCAGCACCTCAATATCCGACCAAGCTTCGAGCAGGACCGCGGCGCGCAGGACGGCCGGCAGATCGCGTGTCCTGCCCATCACATCTTGCCATTCGGCGAGGCGTGCATCCTCATCCCAGTCGAGATCGTAGATCAGATCTGGCCGCTCTTCCGAGCGCGGCGTCTTCGCCGGCACGTACGCACCGCTCAGGATTTTCGATGAGCGTGCCAGGACAGCATCGATCTCGGCAAATTCCTCAGCCAACACATCATCCTCAGCGTCATCCCAAATCTCGGCCTCATCAGCGCTTGTTGGAGCCCCCTGCCCTACCGGGCCGACACCAGCCTCCGCCGGTACTGCACGCACGCGACCGGTCAACTCACGCAGGCCCGCATGGCCAAGCGCCCAGTCGGGCGCCTGCGCAAAAACCTGCCGCCGAGCGCGTAGCACCGCGTGCGCGCGGGCGAGTTCGTGAGTTGGCGTGCGGACATCCATATGGGCATCGTGCAGGACGAGGTCTTCGAGGTGGACGAGTTCGCCCTCGAGCCAGAGCGCCGCGGCCGCGTCGGCGAAGTGCTGGCGCTCGACAAAGCCGTCGCGGACCGGCGAGCGGGCCAGGCGCTCGTCGAGGCGGGCCAAAGCCTCGGTCGCGCGGGCAACCGGGCCGATTAGGCTTTCCAGAGGCAGTTTGTCGAGCGCGTAAGCCATTGTTTTTATGATGGCTGATTCGCGACAGTCAAGCTATCTGGCAGTTAAGTTGACTCACGGGGGATTATCTCTGGGCGCAAAATCACTATCGATAATCACCTTTTATCGATAGTGATGGATTTGGCGGCGCAGAGGCGCTAGACTCGCACGAGATCACAGCCGCGACGGCGGCAGAGAAGCCCGGAAGACGCCTTCATGAAGACTGCCCCTGCCCTGCTGCCGCCCGGCCTGCCGCAGCGCCAGCCGACGTCACGCCGTGCGCGAGGTGCTGGTGTGCGCCTGGCCTGTCGCAATGGCGATAAACCGGCGCTTGACCGCGGCGAACAACGACGGCGGCAGCGGCCCGTAATAGCCGCTCTCCGTCTCCAGCGGCCGGATGTCGGGCCCCGGCCAGGCGAACCGGTTGCTTTCCGTCAAAACGATCCACGACCGCTCACCGTCAAGCCGCAAGCGCAGCTTAACCGCAGCCGGGATCTCAATGGCATCATCGGGATCGGACGGCGGCGAATGGGTGATCGGCAGGACGCGGACGACCGGCGAGCCGTCCTCCTGCATGGCGACCAGCGCCAGCACCAGGCAGGGCCGGTCCTTGTCGCCTTCCTCGCGGCCTTCGCGGTGCTGCCAATGCCAGAGATAGGAATAACGGAAGACGTGGCCGACCTTGATTTCAGCCGGCAGCATTTTTTGCCGTCAGGCCTTTTGCCCCGGAGGGTTTTGACCCAGCGGGTTTTGACCCGAACAGCTCGTCGTTGAGATGGTCGAGACCCGGCTCCATTTCCGAAGCTTCGACCGCAGCGATTTCGTCCGCGCTGAGCTCCGCTGTCAGCTCGACCCGCCGGTCGCGCTTCGACAGCCGGACAAAATCCTCGTAGGCCAGCAGCACGGTGCGCGGGCGGCCATTCTTGGTGATGATGACCGGATCGCGGACCGCGGCATCCTGATAGGCGCCAAAGTTTTTCGAGACGGCGGCGGCGGTGACGGTGGTGGTCATGGCCAAAACTCCTTTGTTCCGGAATATACGGGCTTTACGGGCTTTCCGCAAGGATGGGACGCCAGCCAGATGGAAACGCGCCAGTGACAGGGCAGCTTGCCAAGACCCAGAATGCTGAAATCGTCGCGCGGCGGGCCGAAGCCCTCGACGCGCTCGATTCCGTGTTGCCCTTCGACCGCCGCGATTTTCTGGCCGGGGTTTTGACCGACGACGACGTCGCCACCCTGCGCCATCTCGCCAAGGAAGGCATTGGCGCAAACTCTCTGCGGGCGCTGGCCTCCGACCTCGGCTATCTCGAGGCGTGGTCTTTTGCCGCGACCGGACAGCCGCTGCCCTGGCCGGCGCCCGAAACGCTGCTGATCAAATTCGTCGCGCACCACCTGTGGGATTTTGCGAAACGCGAGACAGATCCGGTGCACGGCATGCCGGCCGACGTCGCGGCGACGATGAAATCCCAAGGCCTGTTGCGCACCGACGGCCCACATGCGCCATCCACCGTGCGCCGGCGCCTGTCGAGCTGGTCGACGCTAACCAAATGGCGCGGGCTGACAGGAAAATTCAACGCACCAGGTCTGCAGAGCGCCATAAAATTGGCGGTGCGCGCCAGCGCCCGTCCGCGCGGCCGCAAGAGCAAGAAGGCCGTGACCGCCGACATTTTGACCGCCCTGCTCAACACCTGCGCCGGGGACCGTCTCGTCGACGTGCGCGACCGTGCCCTGCTCATCACCGCCTTTGCCTCCGGCGGCCGCCGCCGCAGCGAAATTGCTTCGCTCAGGGTCGAGCAGATCGTCGGGGAAGAGCCGGTGCCGGCCGATCCCAAGAATCCCGACGGCGAAAAACTCCCGTGCCGGTCGATCCGGCTCGGCCGGACAAAAACGACGCAGGCCGACAGCGAGGCCTTCGTGCTGCTGGTCGGCCGGCCGGTGACGGTGCTGCAATCGTGGCTCGAACGCGCCGGGATCACCGAGGGCGCCGTCTTCCGCGGCATCGACCGTTGGGGCAATCTCGAAAAACGCGCGCTGACGCCGCAGGCGGTCAACCTGATCCTGAAGCGCCGCGTCGCCGAGGCCGGATTCGACCCGGCGGCGTTTTCCGCCCATGGCCTGCGCTCCGGCTATCTCACCGAAACCGCCCGTCGCGGCATTCCGTTGCCCGAAGCCATGCAGCAGTCGCAACACCGCTCTGTCCAGCAGGCATCCAACTACTACAATGATGCCGAGCGGACACTGGGGCGTGCGGCGAGAATCATCGTTTAGAGACCCAGGCCGCCGACCCACCGCCAGTTCAGCCGCTCGGCGGCAAAGCCGATCATATCGCTGAAAACATCAGCGTCAGGGGTCTTCACCGCGAGGCTGCGCAGGTTCATCATGTCATTGGCGGTTCCTTCGAAGCCGACCCTGCCGAACATTGATGACCAGGCGCATGCGGGCACTTCGCCTACTCGTTCAGCGCCAACATAATATGGAACCAGCGATGAAGCTTCGCCTCACTATCGCTTTTACGCTCGGCTTTCTGATTGGGGGTTTCGTGGTGCTCGCCGTCACCAGCTCCACGTGGCTGACACAAGCCCTCACTTACAACTTTAGCTGGGATCGAGGGCGCGAATGGTTCGGTGCTCTCAGTGGCTGGGCTGCCGCAGCGGGCGCGCTCGTTGCTGCTTGGCTGACCGTACCGCACCTGAAAAGGCAGGCTGACTTCATTTGGGGCGACGCGCCCCCGACACTCGACGTAATCGAACATCTCGCCGAAGACAACACTCTCGTCGTCCGCCTCGTGAACTGGAACCGGCGCGCGATATTCATTGAAGACATTTATGCCTACACCAAGAAGCGCCCGACGAATCTCGACGAACAAGTAGCCGTCTGGCAGATCGGGGATGAGAATGGAGCGCGCGACGGTGGTTTCCCCTTTCAGATCGATGGGTGGGAAGATCGCAACAAGCGTCCGAGCTTTGTCCGTGTCGACTTGATTCTCCTTAAGCAAATCCCCGGTACCGAAGATGGCTGGACTACCGATGAACGCGTCCCGTTCCCCAAAGATGCGACCATCACAGCAAAGGTCCGGATGCTTGGCAACGTCCACCGCAATTTCGAACTTCAGGCGGATGCGTTCCCACGTAACTAGATGCGCATGCGGGCCTCATCCCGTCATCCTCACGGTCGCACCGTTGGCCTTGAGCGCCGCCATCAGCATCGGCCCGACCGAAAACTCCCCTGCCCTCGCCTTATCGGTCAGCACGCGCAGATAGCCGCCCGCCGAATTGATGTGCTGCGCCCGCTGCAGAATGCATGCAATGACCACTGCGGCGATCTCCTGACCCATGACATGGCAGGCATCCTCATACGCTGACGGCGAAACGCCCAGATATCCCCGCACCTGGGCGGCGGTTATCATGAGATCGCGCCAGTTGCCGATCCCCTCAACGGCGTAGTCCGCAATTTCGGGGCAGGCCTTCAGCACCATCCCCAGCGGATAGGTTTTTGGGGGCTCCGCGGTCCTCGTTAGTGGCTCGACCGGCGCCCCGCTTTCTTCCGAAGCAGGTTCAAATTCAAAAATAGAGTCGGTATTTGAATCAGATTGCTGCCGCTCGTTTTGAGAGTCATTGCCGCTCGGAACCGTGGGTTCCATATGGATTTTCAGCAGCTTACCCACTTCCTCATGCAGCGCGGCCAGATCGGCCACGATGGGTTCAAGGTCGGCAACGAATGCACGGCGCGGAATTGTCTCCACAACGGCTCGGAAACGCCTCCACAGGCCTCCCCAATCGCCCGGCACGTCTTCCTCAACGGCCGCCTCGACCAGCTTGTGGATGTCCCGGCGGTGCAGCGTAATGCGTTCCCTCATAAGCCTGAGCGCCCTGTTGTCGGCGCGAACACGCTCAGCCGCCGCCTCAAACTCACAAGCACGGGCCAGCAACGGCGCCAGGGAGAAGCCGAATGCTTCCTCGATCTCGCCTCCCCTACCCTTGCGTGCATAACGCTTGCCGTTCGGGCTGTCCCGACGGATGATCAGCCCGCAGTCCACAAGGGCCGCCAGGTGCCGTCTGACTGTCGGCTCGGGCATCCCATGAGCTCTAAGAGACAGCTGTGCATTCGAGGGAAAGACGATAAGGCCGTTTTCCTCGCTCAGCTCACTGTCAGGATAGAATGACAGCAAGGCATTCAGGACGGCCAGGGCGCGATCGCCGATGCCGACGATGCTTTTGCCCTCGCAGAGGTTGCGGTAGATTTGCCACTTGTCGACGACCCTGCCCTTGGGGATCTCACGTGACTCGTTTTGCGCTGCCAACATGGCAAGCGACATCGGCCGCCGCCCAAAGGGCGTCGTTGCAATACCCGTCTCCATTTCTTCCTTCCGCCTTCTAATTAGGCAAAAGAAATCCGCTCGCCGAATCGACGCTAAGACTCTTGACACTGATTCGCGGAAATGAGATTCTCGGATTGTCTAGATACGAGAAGGGCTTCCGCTACGGTGACGTTCGGGGGCCTTTTTCTTTTGCGGTTTCAGTCTCCTGTTGTTGTCTTCTCCGAATCCCTGAACGCCCGGTAGAGCTGCTCAAGATTTTCCGAGATCCATCCACCGAAACGCGGCCCGTCCTTGGCCCTCAATGCCAATGAGAACGCCTTTCCAGTACCTTTTGCGACAACCGTGACCGACTTGTCGGGAGGGGCCCAGATTTTGGCCTTGGCATCCCCTCCACCCTTTTTGGGCTTCTTCGAACCGCTCAGGAAATTAAGAAGAAGATTGAATCTCTCGTCGGATTGCGCTGTGCCAAACCCGCTAGAGTTGACAAACTCCACTACCTTTGCAGCGTTCGCCGGCACCCGAACGAGTTTTTTGAGATCTTCCCAACGATCGCGCCCGACACCCTTGGCGGCTCCGACGGCGTCGAGAACCGCATCAGGAACCGTCTCGGCAACCGACAGCATCCGCGACAACAACGTGTCGTCCACGGTCAGCGCAGCCTTGAGGGTATCCTTTGTCATTCCGCTGTCCGCCAGCTTCTTGGCGAACAAGGCTTTCTCGATAAATGACAAGTCCGCCCGTGCCGTGTTCTCCTGTCCCTGGGTGATTACATGAGCAATATCGGCCATTGGCTTGACCACGGCTCGGACACTGATCCCCAAGTCGCGCGCGACTTTTGCCCGCCGATGCCCGAAAACAATCATATAGCGGCCGGAGATCTCGGGATGCGGCCGCACAAGAATGGGTGACGCTTGCCCAGACGTCCGGATTGCCTCTCGCAGCTCGCGATACTCTTCGTCACTTTCCTCAATGCGGTCGGAAACAAATGACGCGGTGACCAACGCGGGATCGAGGCTCACAACTGTCTCGCCGTCGAGCAACCGCATGGAATTCTCGGCCATTTCGTCGAGAGACTGCATCATTGAGCGCGAAGCCCCGCGCTTCGCATATTCGGCCCTGCCTTCCGAGTCCCTGGCGGGTGCTATCGAGGCAGTGACGCTTGCGAGCAGGTTTTTCCGAGCCATCAGCTATCTCCGGAATCCAAGCGCAATTCATTGAATTCGCGTGCGAAACCCTTGATCTGCACGGCTGTCAATTTCTCCGTCATCTGCGCCCCCACGCCTTGTGGATGAGGCCCGTGATCTCGGAATTTACGGCATTAAGGCTTTCCATCGCGCGCTCGTATGTCGTACGAATGAACTGCGACTTTTCGACCTCATAGAGGGTCTGCTTTGTTATCCCCGCATCCGAGATTGCCGTCGATTTCAGCATCTGGTTCGTGAGCAGGTGGCGCGCGAACATTGCCTGCATGAAGCCCACCATTTGTGCCTGTGGGCCATCAGTCGGCTCGTAGCGCGTGACCAAATATCGGAACCACTTAAGCTTGACGGCTGCCCCTGCGGCCTTGATCGACTGCAATATACTCCCGAGCATCAGCAGGAACTGAGACATCGACATTATGTCTAGCATCTGCGGATGAACGGTGATCAGGACCGAAGTCGAGGCCGTCAGGGCCGTCAGCGTGAGGTAACCGAGCTGTGGCGGGCAATCGATGACGACCACATCGTAACGATCGTCCACCTCCCTGAGAGCCGTCGTTATGCGTGTGAAGAACATTCGGCCTTCTGGCGAGTTCTTGTTCGAAGCGGCCAGCGGAGTTTCATACTCGTATTCCTGCAGCTCAAGGTTTGCGGGCACGATATCAAGTCCCGGAAAATTCGTCTGCTGGATGATTTCGGAGATCGGCTTGCGTTCTCCGTCATACCTCAAAGCCTCATACAGTGACGGGTTCTTGTCGAGCTCGGGCTGGATGCCGTGCAACGCCGAAAGCGATGCCTGTGGATCGAGATCGATGGCGAGCACCCGATGCCCAGTGAGCGCGAGGTACTGCGCCAGATGCGCCGCAGTCGTTGTCTTGCCCGAGCCACCCTTGAAATTCACGACGGCTAAGACCTGCATCGGCTCCCCGGCCCGTCGGTACGGCACATAGCGCTTGAAGTCAGCCCGTCCGTGTTTGTCTAGGTACTGCCGAAGTTCCAGCATCTGGTCGGCAGTATATGTCCGCCTGCCTGAAGGCGTCGTCGCCGGGATCGGCCCCTTGCCCTCCAAATGCAGCTTCTTGATGTGGTTCTGGGTGACCCCGAGATATTCCGCGACCTCGGCGAGCGTGAATTGCCGTAGCCCTTTTGTGGCGTCGGGCGGATACTGCTCGAAGCGAAGCAAATTCAGTTTGTCCGAGATAAGCTCCCCCTGTTTGAGGATCATCTCGTCAAAATCGAACTCGAGATCGTGGTCAGGTAGCAAATTCATATTTTCCGGAATCCAGAATAACGCTTTTCTCACGCAAATCACTTTGCAAGCGTGAATAATGCCTGATTCTTTTGCTCCGGCAACAAGTTTTCCGTTAACGAAAGGTTAACGGCATTCCGGTCCAAAAAAACAATGGGCGAACCATGCGAGTGAGCGCCTGAGTCACCGACCAGTCCGAACAAACTGGCAGCGGCTCTCCTGGCAAGGACCCTGCAGGGCGCGCTATCATTTTGGTTTGCAATGATAAAAGCTGATCCTGCACGGCTGTCAAAAAATCAACTTGGGTTCAAGCTCTCGACGGCCCTCATCGGGGCCGCTCTTGTTAACTGCTTGCCTCTGCAAGACTAGGCGGTTCCCTGTGCGGCGCCCGGCTGCAGGGCGGTGAGATACTCAGCGACGACCTGCGCCTTGGCAGCGGCCGTGATGATGGCCCTCTTGTCATTCTTAAGTAAGCGGTCAGCCGATAACGTCAGGCCTAAAGTTCCAAGGCATGAGCATTTCGATTTCGGATGCCGGCCAGCCTTGAGCGATGCGGGTCAAGGTCTGCGAGAGCCAGTCGAGCGGATCGACGCTGTTCATTTTGCAGGTTTGCAGCAAGGTGGCTACCGTCGCCCAGGTTCGTCCACCGCCGTGGCTGCCGGCGAATAGACTATTCTTTCGCGTGATCGTCTGGGGCCTGATTGCACGCTCGACGATATTGGAGTCGATTTCGATGCGACCGTCCATCAGAAAGCGTTCCAGCGCCTCCCGCCGGGTGAGCGCGTAGCGGATCGCCTCGGCGGTCTTGGATTTTCCGGAGACCTTGCCCAGTTCCGCTTCCCATAGATCGAAGAGGCTCGCGACAATGGCCACGGACTTTTCCTGACGTAGCGCGGCGCGGCTTCCGGCATCCTTGCCGCGGACCTCGTCCTCGACCTTCCACAATTCGGTCATGGCGATGATCGAATCCGTCGCGGCCTGCGAGACCCCGCTGATGTGCAGGTCGTAGAATTTGCGCCGCAGGTGAGCCCAGCACCCGGCGAGCCGGATTGTTTCATTGCTGCCGGCTTTGGCCCGTGCCTTGACCAGGTTGGTATAGGCCGAGTAGCCATCCACTTGCAGGATACCGCTGAATCCGGCGAGGTGGCGCGCCACGCAATCCGCACCTCTGCTGTCTTCAAAACGATAGGCAACCATTGGCGGACTGGTTCCGCCATAGGGTCGGTCATCCCGTGCGTAGGCCCACAACCAGGCTTTCGTGGTTTTCCCGGAACCAGGGGCAAGGGTGGGCAAGGTCGTCTCGTCGGCGAAGACCCTTTCGCCCTCCTTGATGCGCTCCAGTATGTAATCAGCAAGCATCTGCAGCTCGAAGCCCAGATGCCCCATCCACTGCGCCATCAACGACCGGCTGATCTCGACGCCGTCGCGCAGATAGATCGCCTCCTGCCGATAAAGCGGGAGGCCGTCGGCGTATTTGGAGACGGCGATATAGGCGAGCAGCCGCTCCGTCGGCAGCCCGCTTTCGATGATGTGCGCCGGCGCCAGAGCCTGGACCACGCCGTCACGGCCCCGGAAGGCGTATTTGGGACGGCGCGTGACGATGACCTGGAACTTCGGCGGCACGACGTCCAGCCGCTCGGATCGATCCTCGCCGATCAGAACCTTTTCAAGCCCCTCGCAGTCGGCCGGGATTTCCGGCTCGACGACCTCCTCGATGCGTTCGAGGTGGGCAGCAAAGCCCTTGCGCGGACGCGGGGCGCGCTTCGGCTTGTTCCCGACCGCGCGGTCGAGTTCGCTCCGGATTTCCGAAAGGCCGGTCTCGACCTCTTCGAAGGCAAAGGAGGCCTGCTCGTCGTCGATGGCCAGGCGTAGCCGCTCGGAACGCGTGCCATGTTGCGTGCGCTGTAAAACTTTCAGGATTGACGTGAGATTGGCGATCCGCTCGCTGGCGCTTTTCTCGACAGCTTTCAGCCGGGCGACCTCCGCCTCAGATGCTGCGATCCGAGCGTCGGCGACTGCGATCCGGGCCTCGCTTGCAGCCTGCTCGCGAGCCATGGAAAGGATCATCGCCTTCAGCGCATCAACGTCGTCGGGAAGGGCAAGACCCGGTAGAACCATGGCAAGCAACAGAGCACAAAAACAGCCGCTTTCCCAACCGTTCCAGCCGCATGATTCATCTTGCCGCAGGCCGGTTTCAGCCCGTCGATAACGGCCGCCTGACCCTGGCCGGACGAATCTTTTTCCAGTCCAGTCCGGCCAGAAGCGCCATCAACTGGGCGTGGTCGAGACGCATGCGCGCGGCCGATATCCCCGGCCAGCAGAAGCTGTGATCTTCCAGAGTCTTCGAATAAAGACAAACCCCGCTGCCGTCCCACCACACGATGCGAACCCGGTCCGCACGCTTCGAACGGAATACGTGAAGTGCCCCCGAGAATGGGTCCAGGCCGCCATCCCTGACCAGCGCCATCAAAGATGCCGCGCCCTTGCGGAAGTCGACCGGCTGGCACGACACGTAAACCACCACACCGGAAGCGATCATGCCTTACGAACCGCGCGGATGATCCTCGCCAGGCGATCGGGATCGACATCGCCGCCGGCGCGCACCACTGCGTCGCCAATGACGATTTCCACCGTGTCGCTGCCCACCGCTTCAAAGCGCGTGAACTTCGCCGGCTTGCTCGCTCCCTCCGTCAGTGGCGCAACCATGCCCGACGAAAGCGCCTTGCGGCGCCACGCATAGAGCTGCGAGGGGTCCAGCCCCTCGGAACGCGCAACCGCCGAGACATTGCCCCCTGGCGAGAACGCTTCGGCGACAAGCCGTGCCTTCTCTTCGTCCGACCGATGGCGCGGCTTGCGTCGGGACGGCACAGGCTCCGCCGTCAAAATCTCGAATGTTCGATGATGGCTCATACTGTCGCTCATAGGATTCTCCGCATGATTCATGCTGAAAATGAGCGATCAACCGCCTGCACGCTACGTGGGGACGCCTACGCGCTTACATTCTTAAGGACAGCGAGCCAGTTCGCCAGATAGGCGGCTGTGTTGTCACGCGGATCATGCGCCACGCCCAGGTCGGCACACAGGAACGATGCTGCGAGCTCGGCAACATATCCTGACAGTCAAGCCTGACGATCGTGGCTATCGCGGAATCGGAGTGTCAGGCCTCAGCGTTTTTGATCCTCGCGGGCTGGGCGGCAGCCAAGGTGAAAAAGGCCATGGCTACGCGTCGGTGGCGGCCCTAAGGCGACGTGGCGCTCAGCTCGGCGGCTGTTGCGCGTGCATCCAGTCAGCGGCAGCCTGCGCTTTGCTTGCGGCGGTGAAGATCGCCCGCGCATCGTCCTTCAGCACTTTGAGCCAGGATGCCACATAGGCTGCGTGGTCAGGACGGGGATGATGCGCCAGGCCCAGATCGGCCAGGATATAGGCTGCAGCAAGTTCGGCGGTCAGTTCTTCGACTGCCAAGGCCTCGCGGGTGAAGCGTTTGGCGAAGTCTCGATCGAGCCGATGCTTAGAGCCTGTGGCATGCGCGGCCTCGTGGAGATAAGTCCCGACGTGAGCGACAGGATCGCGGAAGACATTGAAGTCCGGCAAAAAGATGTGGTCGAGATCGATGCGGTAGTATGCGGCATCGGCGCCAAAGGTAACGGGGATGCCGAGCGCACTGATGAAGGCATCGGCATGCGGGATTCGTTCAGAGTCAGGCAGGATTGGAGCAGCGGAAGGCGTGAAGCCCTCGACCTGGGAGCTGTTGAAGACCGAGAAGGCGCGCGCGAAGAGACGTCGCTGGGGGTGCTCATCGTCGCCGACGGCATCATCGTCACCGTGGGCTGCAAATTCCTTCCAGAGCACGACGGTCGTTGCGCGTTCGCCCTTGCGGACCTGGGCGTCAAGCGCCTGCCATTGCCGGTATGTGCCCCAGGTGCCGCTTCCAAAGCCGTGAGCCTGAGCTGCGATCCAAAGAGCGAGCGTATTGACGCCGCGATAGGCCTTTCCGGAAGAGATGTTGGTTGGGCGAGCAATCGAGCTTCCATCGTGGTGCCAGGGATAGATCGCGTCACTGAACTGTCCTGATAGTCTTGTATGAGAGGGTAGCGCAGACGCCTTTGAGTGACCGTCAGCGTGCCTTCAGCGTTGCGCCGGGAGATCCGCGCAGGGCGGAGGCGTAGCCGAAGCCCGGAGCGGATTTCCCGGCGCGGCGCCGATCCAGGCCTATTGGAGGCGTGATATGGTCGTGATCATTCGGGCTGCTCCTGGTTATCCGCCAATCCCGCCCGGCTTCCCCCTCCTCCTCTCCAATCAAATGACAATCGTGGAGCCTGCGTTCAGGTTCTTGCTCGAACAGGCGGAGTTGCGCGCGCATTCGCCGGAAACGATCCGTACCTACGGCGAACATCTCTACGAATGGTTCGATACGCTCGAGCAATCGGAGCTGACTTGGGATCAGGTGAACGAGGGCACAATCCTCGGCTTTCGTAACCGTATGCTGGAGGGAGTAAGTCCGCATACCGGTCGTCCATATGCACGCTCCACGATCAATGACCGCGTAGGATCAGTGTGCAGGTTTTATGCCTGGGCGCATCGCCGCAATCTGATCGAGGAACTGCCCTTCACGTTCAGGGATGCTCCCGCCGTGCGGAAAGGCCGCCAGGGCTTACTCGCGCACATTGCGGGGCGTCCCGGAGCGCAAAATGCGTTGATCGTAGCGGAATACGAAACACTTCCTCGTCCGTTGCGCGTCAGCGACCTGCACCGGCTGTTAGCCGCGCTCGACATGCCGTACCGGTTGATCGCCGAGTGGGCGGTCACGACCGGCATGCGTCGCATGGAACTGTGTGCACTGACGGTGCGCCAGGTGCCGCGGAGTGACCGATTACACATGGATGAGCATCCACTGGTCGGTGTCCCGCTGACAATTACCAAAGGCGGGCGGAAGCGCACCGTCTATCCGCCGCTCCGGCTAATCGATCGCTCCAACTGGTACATCGGTGAAGATCGAGCAGCACTGATCAAGCATCTGTGCCGAAAATGTCCCGACTATAAGCCGCCGGACACCCTGTTCCTCAACCGACGAGGCGGTCCGATCACGAAATCACGGTTGTCGGCCGCTCTTGCGCAGGGCTTCGGGGCGGCGGGGCTGGACGGGTCGGTGCACTGGCTGCGACACACGTTCGCCATGGTGATGCTGGTCCGCCTTCAGGCCGCATCGCTGCGCGATCCGGAGATCAATCCGTTGAAGGTCCTCCAGGTGTTGCTGGGCCACGCCTCGGTTGAAACGACGGCCATTTATCTACGCTGCGTCGACATCCATGGGGACGAGGTCGCTGAGGCCATCGAGTATCTCTACGGTCAGGCGGTTGACGATGCGGGTTGATCGCCGCCGCATCGACCGTCGGCTCGCGGACACTTATGAAGAGGTGCCTGCAATCGGATCCGGCGCCATCGTGCTGTTCCGGTATGCCAGCGGAGAAGCGACACAGAGCTTCGATCTTAGCGAGTTGGGGCTTTCCCGGCCGCTTGCCTCAGCCTACGCCGAGGCGTTCCGGCGTCATCACGCATCGGCGTCGCCGGGAACGCGCAAACAATGCTGGATCGCCCTGAAGACCTTCGCGCGCTTCCTTGCAACGCATGATAGCGTCGTCGAGCTTCCCGATCTAACGACCGATCTGTTCGGCGGATACATCCTATGGCTGGATGCCTTGCCGTCCCGATCGGAAAAACCATGTGCGCCGGGCCTGCGCTATAACCGTTATCAGCCGATCAAGGCGCTAACCGAGTGGATCGCGCGCCAATATCCGAAACAGTTGCCCGTTCGACCTTCCTTCCCGTTCAACCCGTTCCCTGGGCGACATGACGTCTCACCAAATCGGCATCGCCTGTCCGGGCCGCAGCTCAAAGCAATCCTGCGGGCCTGCTACGAAGAAATCGACGCGGCGTGGTCACTGTTCGAGGCGGGTAAGAGAGTTTTAGCGACGCCAGATGGCCACGAGGATCCAGACAGCCTTCCGCACACATTGCGTCTTATGAACACCTTTGGTGGCGGGGTCATGCCACCCAGGCGAGCCGTGCCCGATCATCTTGGGCGCAGGTTGCATCTATGCGGTGGTCACGATCAGCTTGAGAAACATCTCCATGCCACGTCGGACTGCCTCGCTGCATTCTACATCGCCCTGGTTATCCAAACGGCCGGAAATGCCGATGCGCTGCGGCTGATCGATCGCGACTGTATCGAGCCGCACCCATTGGTGGAGCATCGCGTCACCATCGACTGGCGGAAGGGCCGCGCCGGTCACCGACTGAAACGGGCGCAGCGCCGCTCGTTCGATCGCCGACGCCCGTATGCGGCGCCGAATCTCATCGAGAAGCTGCTTGCGATGACCGCGCCGCTCGCAGCCCACGCGCCAGCCAGGGAAGGCGACCACCTGTTCCTCATGCGAAGCCCGTCGCACGGGATCGGCGTCATCCAGCGAACGACGCTGTACACCGCTATCGCGCGGCTCGTAGGTCGCGCCAATGCGCGCGTCGATGCGTGGAACGCCGCGCATCCAGACCAGCCGCGTATCATGCTTCCTCCCTTCAATCCCATGATGTTCCGCGGCAGCGTCGCCATCGAGCACTATCGGGCGTCGGGCGGCGACGTCCGGGTCGCGCAAAATGTGCTCAACCACAGCGATGCCAGCCTGACGGACCGGTATATTCGCAGCGATCAGGCGAGGAGAATCCAACACGAGACGATCGCGCGGCTGCAGGGTCTGATGCTGGCCTGGATCCAGTCAGTGCCCACCGACCCCTCGCCGGCGGCGATCGAGAATGAGCCAGCGGAAGCGTTCGGCCATCGTTGCCTCAAGCCGTTCACAGAGCCAGACCGGCGGTGCCCCAGCTTCGGCGGCTGTCTTGCATGCCCCGGCCTGATCGTTCCGATAGACGCCGCGCATCTTGCCCGGGTGCTCTCGGCAATCGAGCAACTCCACAATGCGCGTGCACAGGTCGATCCTCGACGATGGGCGATGCTATACAAGCCGAGCCATGATCTGCTGGTCAGCGAGATCTTGCCCGACTTCCCGGCAGAACTTCATGTGCCGGCGCGCGCGATGATGGCGGGACTGCCGCCGTTACCGGCGCTGGAGTGATATGATGACCAGCGTCGCGACCGTCTCTCTGGTTCCGGGGAAGTCCGGAATGATGGTCTCATCGACTTCGCAGTGGGACGACGATATCTGGCGCTTCGACATATCGACGCCGGGCGTTACTGACTGTGCGCGCACGATCTCCTGGTCGTTCGACCTGCCGGACGGCACACGGTTCTCAGATCCCGCCTGGGCGGCTCTTAGGGAAACCGTCAAACGCTTCCTGTGGTCGTTGCGGATCGACCCCCCGGCGGGCAAGCGCCGTCTCGCGCCGGGTTCACTGATCAGCGTGTTTACCCAGGTCCGCGTCCTGGTCTGCTGGATGGCGGGAGAAGGCCTAACGCGCTTCGCCAAGTTCGATGCGAACGCCGCGGCCGGGTTCTTGGACGCACTGAAGGCGCGTCCGGGTCGCCGCGACCAGAAGCTGTCTGTCGGAACGCGTGCTGGATATCTGGTGACGATCGGGCGGCTCTATGCCCAGCGGGAGAAGCTCGAGGACCGGGTGCCGGACGATCTGGTCCACTTCTTGGACGAGCATCGCCCACGCAATCGCCGGATCGATCGTGCGCAACGGGTGCTTCCATACACGCCGGACGCAGTCGCCACAGCGCTGATCGGCGGCGCGCTGCGGTTGATCGGCAAGCCCGCCGAAGAGGTGCTCGCGCTGCGCGACCTTGCGGCGAAGGCTTATCGCGAGAGGAGACTGTCTGCCCGGCCAATCCCAGCAAGGGAAGCAGCGCCGTCGGTTGGGCTCGTTCGCGTTCTCCATACTGGAGGGAGAGAATGCGCCCTGGCACCGGCCGATCTACGGGTTCAATGAGATCAACGCTCTGATAGGGCGCATCTACGACGCTTGCTTCGTCGTGATCGCCTGGCTGGTTGGCGCTCGCGTGTCGGAGATACTTGGGCTCGAGGTGGGATGTATCGAACACCATCGCAGTCCCGATGGCGGAGAGATCAGCTATCTGCATGGGCGCGTATACAAGATGGCGACCGGAGATGGTGGTCGCCCTCATCGCTGGATAGCCCCGGAGCCCGTAGTCCGCGCCATCGAAATACTCGAACGATTATCGGCGCCGGTCCGCAAGCAGGTGGGAAGCAACCGCCTGTGGTTGCTGACGCGCGATCCGATCCTGCTCCAGCAGCCAAGCGGCATTCCGAACACCGGCAGCGTCGCGATGCGCTTGAACGGGGCGTTCCGCGATCTGGTCAACCTGCCCCTGCACAAAGGCAAACCCTGGCGCCTCAATACCCATCAGGGCCGCAAGACGTTCGCCCGGTTCATCGGCAAGCGCGACCGGACCGGGCTGCACGCCCTTCAGGAACATCTGGGCCATATCAGCCGCATCATGACCGACCACGCCTATGTGGGGACTGACTTCGAACTCGCCGAACTGATCGGCGAGGAGACGATGAAGGAAACCCGAGCGGCGCTCGAGGATCTCCTAACCGCCAGAGCGCTCGCTGGGCATGCGGGGCGCATGATCGTTCAGCGATCGCGGTTCCGGGGGCGCACAAGGGACGGCGAGCTTCGTGACTATGTGGACTTCATCCTTCGCGACTCCGGCATGGTGCTTGGTGTATGCGACTGGGGTTACTGCCTGTATCGGCGCGAATACTCGGCGTGCCATGGTGATGATCATGGCCCAAACGAACTATGGCGCAGCCAGAGTGTCTGCGTGAACTGCGCCAACTTCGCGGTGAGCCAGCGGCATCGACCCGTCTGGGAAGATCGACGGCGTCGCAATGCCGCGCTGCTGGAGCACCCCGACTTGGACGGGGAAAGCCGGGAACTCGCTGAGCAACGAATAATCGAATGCGACGCGATCCTGAGCGAAATGGATGGAGACCTCCGCGGTGACGGCTGAGCGCGATGGACGATCGCCGCAACAGAAGCGTCGTGCCGGTACTGCGGCCCGGCTCCGCGCAGCGTTGGAACGGCTCATCGCCGCCCAGCCGCAAAACGGCGCGAAGCTGTCCGTCGCGGGACTCGCACGAGAGGCCGGCGTCGGGCGCAATGCAATCTACGTCAATCATCGCGATGTCGTTGCGGAGTTGCTTCTGGCGGCTTCGCATCGGATCGACGCTACAATGGCATCGAAAGAAGCGCCGGAAACCGATTGGCGCGCCGTCGCTACCGGCTTGAGAGAGCAGGTTCGCGGTCTGGCAACCGAGAATGCGAGGTTGCTTCGGCGCGCGCAGGACGCCGAACAGGCAACTGCGCGCGCCGAGAAAAGGGCAGCGAAGCTCGATGCGGACCTGCGGACGCTGCGGTCTCCCGTGCATCTGAACGGGATGAAGCCGAACACCGGCAACCGCTGATCAAGCGGCCTGCTCATGCCGACTGGGTTGCTGCGCGTGCATCCAATCGGCCGCTTGTTGCGCCCAACTCGCGGCCGTGAAGATGGCGCGGGAATCGTCCTTCAACACCTTTATCCACGACGCAACATAGGCCGCATGATCGGGGCGCGGATGGTGGGCGATCCCGAGATCGACAAGGACAAACCCGCTGAGAATCTCGACGCAGCATTCCTCCGCAGCATAGGCGGCCGAACCGAACCGGCCCGAGAGATCGCGGTCAAGCCGGTGCTTCGACCCCGAGGCGTGGCCGGTCTCGTGTTAGGTCACATCTCCATGGCGTCCTTTCTGTCATCTCCCTGATGGGGAATCAGGACAGTTTCTACGTATGAGACGCTGCTCCGCCTTTCGCGGGGAGCGGGCCCGAGGGCCTGCTCCCCGCGAAAGGCGGGTCGCCCGAATTGGAGAGCCTTTGGCCGAGCTATTGTTCACTTCCGATGAGTTTGCACCGAACGGTATGTCAGTCCCTGGCGTGCCGATGCTCCTCGACCGAGAGATGCGTCTGGTCGAACCGGCTTGTGCCTGGTTGCTGCACATTGCGCTCGTAAGAGGACGAACACGCAGCCGGCAGACATGGCGCACTTATGGTGAAGCCCTTTACGACTGGTGGCAGACCCTCGAAGCGAATGAGTGGATATGGGATGAGGTCGGCGTCGCGGAAATCGCTGCGTACCGAGATCGGATGCTCTTTCGACCCAGCGATCACACCGGACGGGCCTATGCCCGCAGCACCGTCAATGGTCGCCTCAGAACATTGGCTTTGTTCTATCGATGGTGTGTTGCTGCGGGTCTCACTGATACTGCACCGTTCAACACGAGCGAACTTGCGCTGTCGCGACGTCAGCCGCAGGGATTCCTCACTCATGTTGATGCCACCGGCGGGCGACAGCTCGCCAATGAACTGACTATCCGGCAAACCTCGGCGCTGCCAAAACCGCTGTCGCCGGTCGCGTTGCGACGCGTGATGGCTGGCCTGGGGTCTCGCGACCGTTTGATAATCGAATGGGCTGTCACAACCGGCATGCGCCGGATGGAGGTAGCCGGATTGAGACTGCGGTCACTTCCACGATCCAGTCTGGATGCTCTGGTCGTCGTCAGAATCGAAGCCACGAAAGGGGGCAAAACGCGGACGGTTTATCCGCCATTGTCCCTGATCGATCGCACGCTCGCCTATGCGCGCGAAGAGCGAGCGGTCATCGTTCGACGAGCCAAATTGCGGCACGCCGACTACGCGGAACCAGATGCTGTCTTCCTGACGGAAGCCGGTCGCGGAATCAGTGCTCGCCGTGTCGGTGCAATGTTCGCCGCCGCGGCCGGGACAGCAGGTGTGACGGCAAGCTTCCATGCGCTGCGACATACCTTTGCGACAGCGATGCTCCGGTTCTTGCAACGGCGGGCGCAAGACGAGCCGGAGCTCAATCCACTTCTCACCCTCCAGGTGGTGTTAGGACATGCCGATCTTTCTACGACGGCAATCTATCTGCGCGTGCTGGCGACAGATCTGACACTGGTGGAATCCTCTGTCGACGAACTTTACGGGGCTCTTCTACAATGAAGCGGCAACGCAAAGATTATCGGCTCGATCCATCGCCTATACCGCTCGCTGGCGAGCCTACTTCGCTGGTGGTCAACTTCCTTGATCCCAACGGTCGACTGGAAAAAAGCTTCGACTTCTCGATCTATGGAATGACACCAAGAGTCGCTGCCGAAATCGCGCTTGCCTTCCGCAACCACCATGCCGGTCACAGTCCGGCCACGCGCGAGGGAGCGTTCCATGCGCTTCGCCGTTGGTTTGTGTTCCTTGGTGAGCAAAATCCCGCCATCACATCGATGCGGGATGTCGATACAACAACGCTACGAGCTTTTATTGCGTGGCTCGATACCAAACCGTGGACCAAGAGTTCTCGCCATGGCACCTGGTCCGTGCTCAAACAGATGGTTCGCTGGCTGAAGCGCAATCGGCCTGAGCTCGTCGCCACCGATCTGGAAATCCCGTTCAACGCCTTTCCTCGCAAGAATGCAGAGACGCGTCCCCGCGAGGCGCTGAGCCGGTCTGAGATGGAAGCGATCCTCTCCGCGGCTCGCAAAGACATAGAAGCAATCTGGTCGACCTTCCAGGCTGGGAAAACCCTGCTCTCCCAGGTCGACCGCGAGGCTATCGCGCGGGAACGGGATCTCAGTCGGCTCGACCTTGATGATCTCGGTGTGATGCTCGCTGTCATCGTCGAGCATTACGGCGGGTTGGTTCCTCCCCAGAACGTGACGCTGGAGCGCGGTGCTGGTCGATGGCGGCTTCACTTCGCCTCGCTTAAGCATGGCGGGAACCAGAAGCTCGCGAGCTATCTTCACACCCTGCCCGAAACGCTGATTCCATACATGATCGCCATCGGGGCGCAGAGCTACGCGAACCCCGAGGCCCTCCGAGAACTTCGACGGGACTGCATGAGCGATCATCTGCTTTTAGATGGCCGGGAAGTCATGACGTGGTCGAAGGGCCGCTCAAACCGAGTGCAGCGGCGAAGCTTCCTGCGTGACAAAAGTTTGTCGGTGCCTCACCTCATCGATCAGGTAGTGGAAATGACGGCGTTATTGATGCCCCATGTTCCGGCGCATGATCGCGAGCGGCTCTTTCTGGTCGCGAGCATAAACGGCACGCGTGCGATCAAGCTGATCCCCGACTACTTGATGAGTAAGCACGTCAGATTGTTCGCCCAACGTCACGGCCTTGTTGACGAAAAAGGCGCGCCGCTCGCGCTCACCCTGGCCGCGCTGCGAACTACGGGGCTCACTCTCGCGCATGAAACGCTCGGGCACGATATCCTGAAGACCCAGATCCTCGCCAATCACGCCACGCCGGATACAACGCAGCGCTATATCGATCGGCCGATCGTGCGAAAGGCCCAGGAGCGCATTATCGGTGATCTGCAATTACGCTTCGTCGAAGCCATTCGCAGCCCCCACGATGAGGCTGATGACGAACGTGATGCCGACGTAGCGACAGTCCAGGCCGAATATGCCACGGCTGCCGGCTTCATCTGCAAGGATCCACTCGCGGGCGTCGGGGAAGGCCAGAAAACTGGCCGTCTATGCACGGCCTGGCTGGGCTGCTTCACCTGCCCGAACGCGGTGATTCCTCTCGATCCTGGTGTTCTAATCCGGTTGCTGTCGACGCGAGATGCCCTTGTCGCGGCACGTCAAGCGCTGGCTCCGGACCGCTGGCGGCTCCTCTACGCGCCGAAACTGGAAATCCTCGAGCACGACATCCTGCCGCGCTTCTCGCCGGAGCTTCACTTGGCCGCGTCCATGGAAGCGGCACCAGCTCTGCCGGTGATCGAATGAAGGCGCGACGTGCTCGAAAACCTGTTCTCGCCGAGTGGTCCGAAGCACCGCTCTCGCAATGGAGCCGGTTCGGCGATGATGAATGGTTGCTCGACATCCGGACCGCCGGCCGGCGCGCCGACCAGAACAAAATGAGCTGGACGATCGCCTTGCCGGAGGGAGCTGTCATCAGTGAAGACGCGTGGCGTGCTCTCCATGAAACCGCGAAGCAGTTCTTATGGTCGATGACCGTGAATCCACCAGCCGGTCGCAAGCGGCTGTCACCAACGTCGGTGCATGGCAAAGCCATCACCCTGAAAACCATGATCCGGTGGATGGTGCTCGACGGACTGGAGACGTTCAGCAGCATTGATGCCGCGGCCGTGGAGCGGCTGCGAGCCTGGCTGCTGACACGAGTGGGATACCGGGGAAAGCCCATCACGGCGAACACCATCGTCAACTACATGGTGGTGCTGAAGGATCTCTATCGACAGCGAACCAAGCTTGATGATGCCCCGTTGATCGATCCTCTGCCGCAGGAGACGACCTATGAGGCGGCAGGCCTGACGCCCGCGACGCGCGGTGCGATCCCGTTCATTCCCGATGCCATTGCGATCTCCTTGCTGAATACCGCTCTGCAATGGGTGGAGGACCATGGTCCAACGATCGTGAAAGCAGAGACGATCCGACGCGAGGCACGGGCGTTCGGACTGACCCAAGGGGCAAAAAGGCAAGCTTCCTACCATGTACGCAAGGCATTGCGGCGTGCCGATCTGAAAGGCCCTGCGGGCGAAGCACTGTCCGGCGCGTATGCGGTCCGCCACGCTGCCACGCATCTCGCGGAGGCCTGCTATATCATCATTGCCGGCTTCGTCGGCATGCGCGTGAGCGAAATCCTCTCGACCGAGGTCGGTGCCATCGAGTTCCACCCCATCGGGGATACCGGCGTCGATCAAGCCTACATTGTCGCGCGGTTGTTCAAGACCGTCGACCAGCATGGCGGACGACTGGAGCGCTGGATTGCTCCTGACCCCGTGGTGAAGGCGGTCAGCCTACTTGAGCAGCTGAGTGCACCGTTGCGTAAAGCGTCCGGAAGGCGAGAACTCTTCCTCGTCAAAAATACCCAGTACGGCGAGATCGTCCCGGTCACCCAGATGCATATCGGCTGGCGGATCAACGATTTTGCCCGACATGTTGGCGTGCCCATGCACGAGGGAAAGCCTTGGGCATTCAGCAGCCACCAGTTCCGCAAGACGTTTGCGCGCTTTATCGCGCGAAAGGACCGGTCGCAACTTCTTGGCCTTGCGGGGCATTACAAACACGCATCGGTCGCGATGACCGCGCGTGGTTATGTCGGCAGCGACTTCGATCTCCGGCAACTCGTCGATCATGAAAACCGGGCGGAAACAGCCACGGCATTGGAACGAATGCTGGTCAGCGATCGACTTGCCGGGCGCATGGGCGAGCGCATTGTCGCGGGCAACGCCCGGTTCCGGGGACGCGCCGGCGAGCAGGTCCGTCAGGATTACATCGAGTTTGTCCTCGCCGAAACGGACCTGCGCATCCACGCCTGCGATTACGGCTGGTGTGTGTTCCAGCAGGAGACCAGTCGTTGTGGAGGTGAAATAGCACCCAGCGAGGCCGGCCGGAGTCCATCTGTCTGCCTGGGCTGCGCGAACATGGTGATCGAGCCGCAGCATGCGCCTTATTGGCAGGACCGTCGGACGAGGAACCAGGTGTTGCTCCCTGCCGCCAACGAAATGACGGTCGCGGTTCTCACCGAGGCAATCGAACAATGCGACAATGTCCTGATCAGGATCGGAGAACATGATGGATGACCCACGCTCGCCTTCCGCCTTGTCTGCGGCGCGCGCTTATCGTGCGGCGCTGGCTCGACTGGTTCGTGGCGAGGGCCGCCATCCGGATCATCAGGGGCGCATCGTGAGGATCAGTCCCGCTTCGGTCGCGCGTGAAGCGGGGAAAAGCCGAAATCCGCTCTACACGACACATCGCGACATCCTCGATGAGATCGAGGCCGCCGTACAGGCACCAGGTCCTTCCAAAGACCTCGCGGCCCGGGTGACGGAAATGGAGGTTGAGATTGCACAGCTCCGTTCCGAAGCCCGCCGGCACAGCGAAGAAAAGCGGAAGCTGGCGAGCGAAAATCTAGCACTCCTTCACCGGGCGAGGACGGCGGAGGACAAACTGGCATCCTCGCAGCGGCGGGCGCCATTGGCGCCTGCCGCTGCGTTGCCTGTCAGGCCGCTACCGCGCTGATCTGCTGGCAGGGCTGTTGCGCATGCATCCAGTCGACAGCGGCCTGAGCCTTGCTTGAGGCCGTGAAGATGGCGGAGGTATCGGCGCGAAGGACCTTCAACCAACTGGAGATATAGGCGGCGTGATCCGGCCTTGGCCGTGCCGATATCGATAGATCGGCGAGAACCATGGCTGCTCCAGCGTCAGCAATTATCTCCTCCATGGCATAGGCTTCGGAGCCGAACCGTCCGGATAGATCGCGGTCGAGTCTGTGTTTTACTCCTGACGCGTGAAGACCTTCATGGAAAAGCACGCTGTAATGAGACGCGACGTCGCGGAATGAGCTGAAAACTGGCATATGCACCCGATCAGCCGAAGGCAAATAGTAGGCTTCGTTGCCTCCATATACGGTGCTGATCCCAAGGTTCGCATAGAAAGCATCAGCGTGTGCGATACGTTCTTCTTCCGAGCGGGCAACCGCCGGTTCTGGCTCATAACCATCGACCTGGGCGCAGTTGAACACCGAATAGCCGCGGGCGAATAGACGCCGACGCTCACCATCATTGGAATCATCATCCTCATAAGTCTTGCCGCCGATCTGCCCCCAGAAGACGACGGTTGTGGATCTCTCACCTTTGCGCACCTGGGCACCAAGGGCCTGCCATTGGCGATACGTTCCCCAGAGGCCGGCAGGATATCCAGCGCTATGCGCCGCGACCCACAAGGCAAGTGTGTTCACGCCACGGTAGGCCTTGCCGGATGCAATATTGGTCGGCCGGGCAGTGGCTGTTCCATCATGATGCCAGGGCATCACATACTCGCCAGCACCGGCTTCGATGGCAGCGATAATCTCTTCAGTGATGCGGGCATAAACATCTGCTCGGTTCAGAGAAGCCATCGTCATGCCCTCCCTGCTGCAGGTGCTGAAGCAAGAAGGACACTTGCGATGAAACCTAACTCGTGCAACCACACCCCATAGAACGATGCGGCATCGCGGAAGGAAACGAAGTCCGGCATGAACACCGTATCGGAAGACGGAAGATAGTAAGCATCCGATCCGCCGAAGACGGTCTTGATGCCGAGATTGGTGATGAACGCCTCCGCGTGTGCGAGACGCTCGTTCTCCGGCAGCGTGTCCGTCGGCGGACGCTCGTATCCGTCTACCTGAGCGACGTTGAACACCGAAAATGCCCGGGCGAACATCCGGCGCCGGCCACCTTCCTCATCGTCGTCATCGTCATCAGCCGGCTCGGAGGAAGCGATCTGCTTCCACAGAACGACGGTGGTCGAACGCTCGGCCTTGCGGACCTGCGCGCCGGCGGCCTGCCATTGCCTGTAGGTTCCCCACAGACCGTCGCCATAACCGGCGGCCACGGCTGCTACCCAAAGCGCCACCGTATTTATGCCGCGGTAGCGCCTGCCAGAGGATATATTGGTTGGCCGTGCAGCGCCCGTGCCGTTGTGGAACCACGGCGCGTGCCATTCGCCTGCACCTTGCTCGATGGCCGCGATGATCTCCGCCGTGACGCGGGTGTACACGTCTGCCCGATCTTGATCCGCCATGATCAGGCCCTCCCTGCGCAGGAGGTGTCAGCGCTCAAGAATACATTTGCAAAATGACCTAACCAGGGCATGACATACTCACCGGCGCCGGCTTCGATAGCCGCAACAATCTCGGCTGTTATGCGGGCGTAAACGTCCGCGCGATCGAGAGAAGCCATGGTCAGGCCCTCCCAGCGACAGGCATCGCGGCAAGGAGGACACTTGCGATGAAACCTAACTCGTGCAGCAAAGTCGAGTAAAGGTGAACCTCGCTGTCGAAACGCCCGCGGTCCGGCATAAGGATGTCGTCGATGCTGGGCCGGTAGCAAGCTTTGGTGCCACCGTAGTTGACGCTTGCGCCGGTGTTCTGGACGAAGCTCTCGACGGTCTCGATGTGCGGAACCGGATTGCCCGGCAACTCCTCGACCGGGCTGAAGAACCTGTTCGGCATGTTCTCGATCTGCTCAATATTGAAGACGGGGTAGCCCTTCAGATACGGAATCTCGCGGTCTTCGTCGCCTTCGTGATCCTTCGGAGTGAACGTGCCGTACTTGACGACAAGGGTTCCTTTTTCGCCCTTGCGGACCTGACCGCCGAAGTCCTGGGCCTGCCGGTAGGTCATCCAGGTGTTTTCCTCGTAGCCGAACGTCTGGCCCGCGACCCACAGCATGATGACGTTGATTCCGCGGTAGGCTTCGCCGGTAGCGCGCCGCGGAATGATCGCGCTGCGGCGGGCATTGCCGCGCCAGGGGCGGATCCACGGCTTGGTACCGGCTCCAAGCTGCTCGACAATGGTGTCCGTGATGCGCTGGTAGGTGTCCTTGATGCTCTGCATGACCGTCTCCATCCGTTGGTTGACGGCAAAGACCGAAGATAGCCGAAACGAGCCCATGCACCCGTAGGGCCGCAACGGAGAGGAGGACCGCGCCAGCGGTTGCATGGGGGAGGGGCTGTCGTAGCTTGTCCGTCAAATCACCCAACGGATGGAGACGGCCGGCCGCATCGAACGCGCCGGCGGTCAACTACGGTCGCTGAGCAACTTGCCGCCTGCGGACGCTGTCACCGTTCGCGGTCATCGCTATCGCGCTCACGCGCTCGCTGCGCCGCGATATCCGTCTCGATGGCCAGGTCGGCAGGCGGCGTGCCTTGCAGGGTCGCTTCGGCTCTTTCGGCCTGCACGGGCGCCTCGATGGCCTGTGGCTCACGGCCAAGGCGGGAAAAGTCGGATCGGGCGGTGAAGGTGATTTCCGCTTCATCATCGGGCAGTCGCTCCGGGAGGTCCGCGCGATCGACGGCGATGATCCGTTCGTCCGAGACGATGCTGGCGACACGGTCGTCGTGCCCGAGCACCTGGCCGGTCACTTCTTCGCCTGGGCGGGCTGTGCGGACGTTGTGTTCAAAGGGTACCTCGCCGCGCACCTCGAGGTCGGACAGCGCGGCCCGAAGGGCTTGGCGGCGGTTCGGATCAACCGCGTCCTCAAGCACATATTTCATGGCCGCGCTTGACGGGTCGTTCGTGGTTTCGCTCGACGCCTCGATCATGCGCGGCTTGGTGATGACGGTGAAATCGACCTCATGACCGTAGTGACGGCCAAGCTCGGCAATGAACGCCTCCTGGGTGCGTCCGTTGCCCTCGCGAAAGGGATGTACATAATTGAGCTCGGCCATGACCTGGCCCGCACGCTCGGCGAACTGATCTGGCGTCGAGCCTCGCAAAACGTCGGGATCACGGATAGGCTTCAACGCCTCGTCGAGCCCCATGTCGATGCGCGAGCCGTGCAGGAACGCAGTGCCGCCTTTGGAGAGGCCACCGATCGGCTCCACACGCTGCCCGTCCACGATCGGGCTTTCGTTGCGGGTGTGCCCGGCCCATTCGTAGACGTCCTGAAAGATGTGGCTGTGGATGGCTTTCAGGTGCGTCTTGTCGAATTGCCCTTGCGGGCCGTCGCCTTCGGCAATTTCCGCCATGCGGAAAGCCGTGGCGCGGTATTCTTCGATGCGGAGTTCGGAATGAGTCTCGATGCCGAACCTGTTGCGCAGCACATCAGCACGATCAGGATCGTCCGACGTGTTCGGGTAGAAATAGGAACCTTTGGCAGGGCTCTCGGACATCGGCGGGGCCAACAAAAAACCGCCTGCGTAGGGCAGGCGGCCTTTCGCCTTTGACAGTTGGTGTTTCGGCTATGCCCGTTTCGCCGGCCGCACGACACGCAGGCGATACTCTTCCCGGGTGATATCGCCGGCGACGTAGGCCGCCGTCGCTTCCTCCAGTACCGGATCGTGCGTGTAGCCCTGCCGGATATTGGCCGCGCGTGCCTGATCTGTCGCCTTCCGGCGCTTTGCAACGGCTTCCGGCGAGCGGTCCGGACGGGTCGAATGGATATTCATCAACAGATCTCCAATAGCGACAAACATTAGCAGAAAAACCGCTGAAAATCGAGCGGTTTGCGGCATTTATCGGCCTTGTGAGGAATGCGCCCGGCTCGAGGCCGGGCGCTTCACGTCAATCAATCGCGGGGATCCCATTCGATTATCGCCTGCAGGGTGGGATCGTCCTGGCCGGGGTAGCGGCCGAGATTGGCGTTGAAGCCGAGACGCTTGATCGACAAAGTGTAGTAGGGCTTTTTCGCCTCGCTGGTCTTCTTCCAGATGCCGCCGACCTCGATGTCATAGCCGCGGGGAGACTTGGCATAGACGCGGTGCGTCGGGGCTTTCTCGTTGCTCGAGTCGAACGGGACAACGTGGATGTCCAGGTCGCGATCGATGGTGGAGATTAGGCCGTTGCCCTTGGCGGCGTCCAGGTCGTCGGTGTCGAACTGGATGAAGTTGGTGGTGGTCATGTCAGTCACTCCTCTTTGGTGGTTGCGACGATTGTTCACGGGCACGGCGGAAAGCGGTGCGCACCGCAGGCCGAAGCGGTAGCGGAGGAAGCCGGAGGCCGGAAAAATTTGCTGCGCGAGGAAGCCGCAGGCGGGGAAATTTTTGCGGAGTCCGGATTTGCGCAAACCGCGTCGACGTGCGAACGAGCGTCAAAAGCAACCGCCATGGAGGGGTGAGGGATGAACATCATTGGCTATATCCCCCGGCTCGCTGACGACCTGAAGCGGCAATAGGTGGCCTCATTTTATTCATCTTTCGCGGCGACGCAACGCATTCATGCCGTTCGCCGCAAGATTCGAGAAGCAAATTGCTTCATTGCCACTGAAAGGTCGTGTAGCCGATTTGGGTATGAGAGTTCAAGGCGCCGGAGACTTCTTGGCGCGCCGATAGAGATGCGGACTCTCGATCTCGGCCGACCAGATGCCAAGCCTTCTGTCTCGGGCGCTGTTCTCGGCCTCGCCATACTCGACCAGGTTGATCGCATGGGACGACGGCAGATATCGAAGCATGGATTCGGCAAGGCCGGCGCCGACCATTGCCAGGCCAATGTCGGTTTCATCGTAGAAGCACTGTCCGACCAGGCGCCGATAGCGGTCGCGGTCGATGATCCGGCAACGGACGTGTTTCCCGTCGATCATTCGCCGAAGAAAGGCCCGACCTGCAAGGCCGCATTGCCAGACCTCCCCGTCGCGAAGGCCTGTCTGGTCGAGTTCGCAAGCGTCGATCGCCGCGATCCGAATGCGCTGCTGGCGCACGCTGATCGTGTCTCCGTCGATCACGCGGGCCGTGCCGGACCAGCTGGCCGGATCGGCATCGGCCGCGCCGACGCTGATGCAAACAACGGCCGCGAGAATATAACGCACGAGATACTTCAATTCACCGTCTCCATAAGATTGCGGGCCGCAAGCCCGAAAACTGAGCGGGCAAGATGAAGCTCGCCGGCGGCGGCGCGATCCGTCATCGCCCGTAAATAGCCGCCCGGCGACGAAACTTCCTGCCGGTCGAATTTCTGCAACGTCACCGCAATTGCAACGGCCGCCTGCTGTTCGCCCATTTGGGCGACAGCGCAGCGCCGTGCATCGTCGGAAATGCCGGCAATACAGCACATTTGGGGCACGAGCCGCGCCAAATCGGCCCAAGTCCGGGGCAGGGCAAACCCGTAAGTTCTCAACGCCGGTATCGCCCGTAAAACGTCCTGCAACGCCATAACAACATGCGGCAGGCGCTTCGGCTGGTTGACTTGGTATGAACCTCGCCCCAGGCTTGTTTCATAAGCCCATTGGCTGGCGGAGCCAGCCTCTAACAGATTGGGTTGTTCGGCGGTAGCCGAACGCCGATTCTCATTACTATTTGCAATGGGATCAGGGGTTGTAGTCTGTTTGTGCATGTCGTTTTCGGCATACATGCATGTCGACTCTTCCGCTTCAGACGCGACTTGCGGGCGACGTGGAAGTTGCAAGACCCGTTCGATGAACCACTCGACAAGCGCCGTTGCGCGGCGCAACACGCCGCTCGAGGCTTTTGCGGCTGTGCCGACCAGGGCAACGACCCGTTCAAGACGCGCCTCTTGCCGTGCTCGGGCGCGCTCTGAAAGGTCGGTAACCGTCGCCAAAGCGCACCGGAGATTGCGCAGTGCGCCACGATATCGTCGCAACGCCGCGCGGGCGGTCGCCTTCTCCGCCTTCGCCTGTCGCACCAGATCGTCGAGTTCGCGGTAGCGGACGATAAGAATACGCAGGTCGATACCGCAACCATCGACAATCGAGCCGCTGGCACTGCGCACCGGATAGCGCTTGTAGTTGCCACTATCCTGCATGGTGACAAGGCCGGTGTCGAAGAGGCTCGACAGCATGCGGCTCACCCGGCCGGCCGAACGATTGATTTCGAAGGCGAGCTGCTGGTTGGACTTGAAGATGATCGGCCTCCCGGCTTTCTCGAAGGCCTCGCCCGGCGCAGTGTTGATCAGCGTGACCAGAAGATGGCTTTCGGTCGCGTTGATCAAGCCTGTGCAGGGCAGGTTGTGCGCGAGCACGGCGAGCTGACCGCGCGTCACCACTCCGATCTCGGCGGACTGTGCCCGTCGCCGATATTCGGCGCGTTGCGGTGTCATTCGGCGGCCGATCGGCCGCTTCAGTGGCATAGGTTCTCCCACTCTCGTCTCCTTTGTCGTGGAGACCAGACAAAACAATCCCGTTCACCGAAACAGTGTTTTTCAGGTTGACAGAGGAAGGGAGGTTTGCGACAAAGATTTTGGCTAAATTGATTATTCGCAAACCGCTTCCGGGATTCGTTTCGGGGCGGTTTTCTTTTTCTGGTCGGTTCGTCTTCTCCGTCGTAGGTGCTAGTTCGCGTGACTCGGAATCATGATTCCGGGTGATTTGCAGAACCATAACTCGAATATCCATTTTGGCGCAACAATTGTGCTACCACCGGTAGCAAACAAAACCACTCTCCCACGGCTTTCAGGCACTTCATAGCTCGACACTCTCCGGCGCGCGCTTTATCTGCTTTACCTTCTTGGATATATGAACGGCAGCAAAGCCGGCCTGGTTTCCGAGCCGGTTTTTCTGCGGGCGGGAAGGGGAGTTTGAGGGGAGGGGGCCTCCCCTCAATGCGGATCGGGGTTGGTCGATCCGGCCCCGATCGCATCAGCGGCCGTCGATGAACGTTCCCGGAAGGCCGAAGGCTTCAAGCGCCACGGTAAGCGCGTCCTGAATGTCTGCCCAATCGACATGTGCGGGTTCTCGACACAGGCATTGATGAGCTTGAGCAGGCAGGCGCGGTAAACCGATCGCGCCCGAGAAAGCGCGACCGGCAAGCGGCTGATGATTATTCAGCCGCTACGGGATGAGGTGTTTCTTCATCGAAATCGGCGTCGTCGCGCTTTGTGTCGGCAGCAGGAATAGAAATCCTCACAGGCTCCGGAAGCCAACCGCTATCAACGACCATCCGCTCTGCAATGCCGACGGCTTCCAACTTCTTGCCCGCCGCCTTAACGGCAAGCGCGGCCTGATCACCCTTCTCCTCCCGAATGACGGCCTCGATGCTTTGGCGGTTGATATGCGAGAAATTGCTGTCGCCGGTCGGCTCGAACCATTTCGTCATGTTCACCGCAAGAGCCTGTCCAAGCTGGTCTGCGTGCTCGAATGCGCCTTTCCGGTCATAGCAGTGAAGCTTCCGCACCGCGTTGACGGAATGAGCCGCCGCAAAAGCCAGAAGCGACAACAGTTCGTCGCGGTTCTGTTGCAAGCACCATTCCCACAGATCGGCAGGGTTGCCGGGGATATGATCGCCCCATGTCTCGCGAAGGCCTTCAAACTCCGCCACGGCTCGGCAGGCGTCGCGCCGCTTCATGCTGGTTTCGATATGCTCATGTGTCAGCCTGATTTGCAGCGCGCTATCTACGTTCGAGCAGTAATCATAGACCACACTCAACAGCATCGCGTGAACCACGGCCGCCAAGGCTATATCGTGATTGTTCGCGAGTTCGACCCGTAGCGCCGCCGTCTTTTGAGCGGTCAGGTCCTCGACGAGCGCCGCCGAATGCGTCACCTTCGGCTGTCCCACTTCCTGTGGTTTTTCAACGCCGTTGCCGCCCTTGTCGTCGCCATCGGCCTCGTCATCCCGGCCATCCTCGGGGCAGCACAAGACCACGCTCGATCCGCACATCGCCGTAGTTCGTCAGCGTGACGATCGCGCCACTGATCTCTAAAACTTCCGGCGCATAGACTTCTGTGCGATCCTGCAACGCGGTGATCCGCTTGTCGATTTCCTCGATCTTCGCGTCAGCCCCTTCATCGACGGCCTCGGCCTCGATCAACTCCGCCAGCTCGTCATATTCTGCGGTGAGCTGGTCAAGTTCGGCTTGTTCGGCCTCGGACAACGGCACCTGTTCGGGATAGCGCCGCCCGTAGGTCTGGAAGGTGTCATAAGATACATCGGGCATGATCTCGACCCATTTCCAGCCTTCCGCCTTCACGGCCTTGGCTGCGCTTTCAAGCTTGGCTGCTACAAGGGCATCCAGCTTCACGACATCGACCGCAAAACCGCCTTCCTTGTCATCAAACAGGTCGCGCTTGACGGTTCCGCCTGCCGCCTCGTAGGCGTCCAGCCCGCCAAGGAATTTGAGCCGCTTGTCGCTGGCCCGAACGCCCTCGCCAGCAAGTGCGGAACGAATGTTTGATGCGTAGCGGTTCCACGTTGGCAGTTCATTCCATACCCGTTCCTGCGCCTCGTGATCGTCGCTGATCGTGAAGGCCGAAAGCTGGTCAAAGGTCATATCCTCGTTGCGGTGAGCCTCCAGGAGGCGCGGTGACACGCGACCAAGGGCAAGGCGGCGGCGCACAATCGTTTCGGTCGTGCCGAACCGTGCGGCAATATCGGGGACCGACTTGCCTTCGTCCGCCAGATCGCGGAACGCCTCGTACTGGTCGACCGGATGAAGCGGTTAGGTCAGGTGTCAACTGTCCTTCGTGGCATTTTCTCGCGGATATTCCGTCAGTTTTCGGCGGTATCGTCACGCAACGCTGTCCTTTTATGGCGCGGGTCGATCGGCACCGCGCGCAGCGCGGTGTCGCGCTCGGCGATCAGCCGAGCATTGTGACGTCGATGGCGGTCCGCCGCCGCTTCGGCTGCGAGGGCGCGCTGCAACAGCAGCGCGTTTTCGCTGATCAACTGCCGTTGCTCCTGCTTCATAATGCGGATCAGCCCGTGCAACTCGTCAAGCTTGTCCTGCCAGGTCGTTATGGGCTTCACTGGATCGCCAATGATCGCGTGAAGGTCATCGATGATGGCGCGGTGGTTGGTGTAGATCGCGTTGCGGGCCACGCCGGCCTCGCGCGCGAGCGCGGCGACTGTGAGCGTGTAACCATGCTTATGGAGCGGGTGGATCGGGCAGCCCTTGCGAAGACGGTCGAGCGCGTCGTTGAGCCGGGTCTCGGTCTTCCGCAGACGCTGCTTATGATGGCTGTGTTTCGTCGGCATGGGATATTCCCTCGTCGAGCTGGGCAAGGATGCGGTCGCATTCCGCGATTCTGACCTCGGCAAGTGCCCTGCTACCGGCGTCGAGCGCCGGCTGTTCGAGCAGTGCTACATTCCGGGTTCGCCGTGCTTCCCACACTGGCCGGTGTTTGGGCGTGACCGCAAAGTTGGCGCAGGTCGAGCAGGTCGTCTCGGTCCTCAGCACTGGATTGGGGCCGGCTTCGCCGCCGAAGCAGGCGGAGGTCTCCGGGCGATAGACGCAGTAGCCCCAGTCGCACACGCCAAGCCGCAGGTCAGTCTCTGCCATGAGGAAGTCGACATAGGCCTGGACGTCGCCGTTCCGGGTGCGGCCGCGGAACCGGGAGCGATGGGCGATACTGCGACCGGCCTTGCCGCCGAGTGCCGAAGCGGTGAGCATCTCCTCCAGCGCTGCGCGAGTCTCTTCCTGCGCATGCCGATCGATCAGCTCGTCGAGCTGGAAGTCAGTGCCGACGTAGCCGCGGTCAGTCATTACCCGCGTTACATGGCCAAGATGGGCCTGGAGTGCAGCAAGCCCGGTGCGGTCGCGCTTGCCGACGAACCGCGCGAACGTCTTGCGACCCTGATGCGTATTGAGATGCCAGGCTCCCTCATCGTGCAGCGGCAGATCGATAAACGGTGCAAACAGCATGTTGAGCCGGCGGATGATGGTATTGGCGATCGGCAGGTCGATTTCGACCGCGGGACCGATCAGCCCCGTGCTCGACGTGATCAGGAACAGCTCGCTTCGCCCCGAGCGGTGACGAAGCGGCTCGGAGAGCTGCTCCATCACCGCGACTGCCCGCGCGACGGGTTCCGGCGCGACCCAGCGATGGGCATCCCCTTGATGGCCGCGCGTGGTCTTGTAGATGCGCCCGGCAAGATAGGCGAACCGCTCGTCGCCCGTGGCGGAGGCGTGACGTTCGATGCAGCCCACACGTAGCCCGAGGATTTCGGAGACGCGTGCGCCGACCAAGTAGGCGATGGTCACGAAGCAGGCGTCGTACAGGCGGTCGACGAGCTGGCGCACCGTCTTGGTGCTGGTCACCGGCGCCGGCTGCCAAGGTCCATCTTCCTCGGGAAGTGTCTGGAACCGGAACGAGGCAATCGTATCGGTGACTCGAAAGCCCGCCTTGGTGGGCGTAAGGCCCGAGGCGAGCGCGGTATCATAGGCGCCCTGTGCCTGCGCATAGAGCGCAAGCACATCGTCGGCCGCAGGACCGATGAGCCGCAGCGCGGAGCTGATGAGCGGCACCGCGATCGCATCAGGCGTATAGGGCAGCCAGCCCCTATGCTGCTTCTTGAACATGCCGGTCATGCCTGGGAACGGATCGCCGATCGCTAGTTGCCGATAGCGGGCACCCTGCAGGTAAAGCAGGATCACGAGGCGGCGGTAATGGTCGAGGGTGGCGGCAGCGATCAGCTCCCCGTTGGGGTTGCGGCGCTCGGCCATTGCCGCAAGGAACCGCTCGCTCGCCTCACGGTCAAGCTCGGTGAACCGACGGTAGCCTTGGCTCTCCATCCAACGGATCAACAGGCGCAGTCCCTTGAACAGCGATGCGAGCGTGCCGTCATGCAGGTGCTGCCGCCCCGGCGGCGGGTCAACCTTGGCGCTCCACAGCAGCGTCTTTGCTGCTTCGCGCCAGCCCGTGAAGCCGGGATCGGTGAACCGACCGGTTCCGATGGCGAAGCTCCAGTCGAGCGAGAAGTCGCTGCGGTTGCTGCCGGGCCTGATGCCGTCCAGATGCCAGATGTCGTCGCAAAAGCGCGAGCGCGACGATATCGGGATTTCGGGCGCGAACGCCGTCGCAAGGGTCGGTGCGGCGATCATTCGAGCACCGGCAGCACCGGCAATGTCGCCATGATCGCGCGCGCCGGCTCGTACAGTTCGTCGGGGAAGTCGGGCAGGATATCCCCTGTCAGGATGCGATGGCTCTCGGCGTAGATCAGCGCCCAGCGTGCCGGATCAAGCCGTAGCCGCGCTGCCTCCAGCGCTTCGATCGCCTGGAGGATACGCGCCAGATGTTCGGTATCGAGCGGGATCACCAGCCCAGGACAGCGCAGGCAGGCACCAAGCTGGGAACACAGCTTGCCCGGCCTGTCGCCGGCAAGCAAGTTGAGGCAGTCATGGCCGAACGGAACGCTGGCCGGCAGCGGTGCCGGTATGGTTTCGGAAGGAGAAGTCTCGCCCATAACCCATCCGATCATCAGGGCCTGCGCACGAGCGATGGTCTGGGCCTGAGTGCGTTCCGCCTCGGGACCGCGCACATAACGCTCGGTCGTGTCGATGCGCGCATGGTTGAGCAGCGCCTGGGCCGCGATCAGATCGCCCTGGCTCGCCGTATAGACTCGCGTCGCAGCACTGCCCCGTAGGAACGCCGCCGCGAAGTCGGGCAGTGGCTCGCGTCGCCGCTCGGGCGCGGCGCGGTTCCAGATCGCGATCCGGGCATTGGCGCGGTCGATGAACCGCTTGACCCCCTTGTGAAGCGTGCCCATCGGGATCACAGCAACCGCACCCGTCTTCTCGCTCTTCAGGAGGAACAGCATGTCGCGCTCCTGGGGACGCGTATGGGCAGCTAGCGGCGCGGTCATCACGATCAGCCGATCGACCAGATGGGGCGCCGCATAGGGCCGCCTGCGATCGAACGAACGGCGCTGCGCCCGCTTCACCTTCGCGCCGGCGCGCGGCTTGCCCCAGTCGATCATCACCCGATGCTCGTCGAGCGGATGCGGGCTCTGGCAGTCGCGCCGGCATCGTCAACTTAACGAAGCTTGGATACCGATGTGCGATGACGGGCTATGACAGAGCGTGACCCACTCTACCGCCGCCACCGCTTTCCCGCCGAGATCATCGCCCATGCTGTCTGGCTCTATTTCCGTTTTCCTCTCAGTTTGCGAATGGTCGAGGACTTGCTGGCGGCACGAGGGATTATTGTCTCGCATCAGACAGTCCGGCTTTGGGCAGAGAAATTCGGGCGGACCTTTGCCAGCGAGATCCGCCGCCGCTCAGCGGGTCGGCTGGGTGACAAGTGGCATCTCGACGAGGCCGTCGTTTCGATCCGCGGCAAGAAGCACTGGCTCTGGCGCGCCGTCGATCAGGACGGTTTCGTCCTGGAGGTTCTGGTGCAAAGTCGTCGCAATGCCAAGGCGGCCAAGCGTCTGATGCGCAAGCTGTTGAAGGGCCAAGGCCGCGCGCCGCGCGTGATGATCACCGACAAGCTTCGGTCTTACGACGCTGCAAAGCGAGAGATCATGCCGGGGGTCGAACACCGTTCGCATAAAGGCTTGAACAATCGGGCGGAGAACTCCCATCAGCCAGTCCGGCGACGGGAACGGATCATGAAACGCTACAAGTCACAACGCCATTTGCAGCGCTTCGTCTCAATTCATGATCCGATTGCCAACCTGTTTCACATCCCCCGCCACGAAATCTCCTCCAGCCATCATCGCGAACTGCGTTCAGAGGCAATGAACCTGTGGGCAAAAATCGCGCGGGCTTGAACCGCCGTGGGGCAAGCGGGCTACGACCGCCTCGCGCTCTTTAAGTTTACGATGCCCTTACGGCCGCCCTAAAGCCGACCTTGCCGTGACAACATAGGAGTGGCGTTTGCACCAATCGCGGAGATTCCGAGAAAGACGCGACATCGCGGAAGCTTGGCGGCGCGGACTTCGCTCCAAAATTGTCCGAGAAGCGATTGAGGAATTGCTTGAACGTCGGATGGGCACGCGTCAGGGCTCCGACACGAGGGTCGTGAGCCGGCGCTATCGCCGCGATCTCGCATTCGACCGCCTGGTCGAGCGGCACGTTTGGCAGGACGAACACCGGCGTCCATTCGACGGTCATATGCTATCCCTCATTTTAGAGGCAGGTGCGTGCTCCGAAGACCGGATATGGCATGTCTAAACCTGTCACATAGCAAGGAAATATTTTATAAGCACTTGTGGGGGAAGAATCGTGCAAATCGCAAAACTAGAGATCGAGAATTTTCGCGGTATCCGTGAAGGCGTCGTCCGCTTTTCACCTCATACCGTCCTCGTTGGTTCAAATAACTGCGGGAAGACTACAGTCGTCGAGGCATTGGCTCTCCTGTTCGGCCGAGACCGAATGGTCCGCCAACTGACCGAGCATGACTTCTACGGCAGCAATCCCCAGCCAGCGGACCGCATTCGCCTTGTCGCGACGGTGATCGGCTTTGATGGCAACGATCCGGCTCAGCATATGGACTGGTTTCGGAACGATCGGGGGATCGTCAAATGGTGGAATCCGGTAGATGGCGCGGTGATGCCCGCGCGCGAAGACCAATCGTGGAAGCTCGCTTGCCAGGTCGCTTTCGCCGCTCGATTTCACAGGCCGTCACTCGAGGTGGAGACACTCCGGTACTTCCATGATGACGATGCGGTGGGCGATGTCTTTGCCGATGAGAGCGCCACCGCCTTTTCCGCTCGTCTGATCCGCGACATCGGGTTCTTCCTCGTGCCGGCCGCTCGTACATGGGACCGGACGGTGTCGTTCGGGTCGGAGTTGTTTCGCAGGGTCATCGCGGCTGGCGAAGGCCAGCCCTCAGAGTCCGTCCTTAGCGAGCGGGACAGATTGCGCGCGCCGGAAGCCCGACTTGAGGAGGACGAGCGCCTGGCGCCCATCGTCAGCCGCCTGAATCAGGAACTGCGCGGGCATCGTAAACTTAAAGAGCGCGAGGCGGTCGTAGCCCGCTTGCCCCACGGCGGTTCAAGCCCGCGCGATTTTTGCCCACAGGTTCATTGCCTCTGAACGCAGTTCGCGATGATGGCTGGAGGAGATTTCGTGGCGGGGGATGTGAAACAGGTTGGCAATCGGATCATGAATTGAGACGAAGCGCTGCAAATGGCGTTGTGACTTGTAGCGTTTCATGATCCGTTCCCGTCGCCGGACTGGCTGATGGGAGTTCTCCGCCCGATTGTTCAAGCCTTTATGCGAACGGTGTTCGACCCCCGGCATGATCTCTCGCTTTGCAGCGTCGTAAGACCGAAGCTTGTCGGTGATCATCACGCGCGGCGCGCGGCCTTGGCCCTTCAACAGCTTGCGCATCAGACGCTTGGCCGCCTTGGCATTGCGACGACTTTGCACCAGAACCTCCAGGACGAAACCGTCCTGATCGACGGCGCGCCAGAGCCAGTGCTTCTTGCCGCGGATCGAAACGACGGCCTCGTCGAGATGCCACTTGTCACCCAGCCGACCCGCTGAGCGGCGGCGGATCTCGCTGGCAAAGGTCCGCCCGAATTTCTCTGCCCAAAGCCGGACTGTCTGATGCGAGACAATAATCCCTCGTGCCGCCAGCAAGTCCTCGACCATTCGCAAACTGAGAGGAAAACGGAAATAGAGCCAGACAGCATGGGCGATGATCTCGGCGGGAAAGCGGTGGCGGCGGTAGAGTGGGTCACGCTCTGTCATAGCCCGTCATCGCACATCGGTATCCAAGCTTCGTTAAGTTGACGATGCCCAACGCATCCAGCCTGAAGCACCTTGTATCCCATTGACGGTCGCCTCCGTTCCCCTGCCGGGAAACGATGATCGACACCGCAAGGAACACGAACCTCGTGAGGCCGCCCGCGGGCAGTTTCGGCCAAAACGCCCGGTCCGCGACTTCCTGTTCGGCTGTAGATGGCGTAAGCGGAGCGTAGTCTGGCCAAGACCACTTGGATCGGCGCCTTCAAGCCGAGTGACTTCGTGTCGACGTCCTCGCCTTCCTCGATCGCCTTGAGAAACTTCCGCACATCGTTCCTGATGGTCTCCCCGAAGTCGATGGCGACGTCGGCTGCCAGTAATAGCGAAAAGCGAACGATGTTGTTGCGATGTTTTTTGATAGTCTTGGAATCATCTTTTCCCCGGCCGCCACGCGTGCCGACAGGTCGAGGAAGGCGCGGGCCTTAAACAGGATAAGGAAGGAGGCTCTCGTCGACGGTCGATACGCCGCGCTGCGGCGATGGCGGCGTAGTAGTGGTCGTCGTCGAGCAGAATGGCGGACAAACTTGCGGCATCATCTTCCGCGACGATCCTTGTGACCACCGCCGGCTCCGGAAGCGTGATCCCTTTTGGCCTCCGGGTGAACAGCTCCAGCATGCGCTTCGATTGCCGCAACAATCACGCGTGCCCGATCATGGCCGGATGCGACATTTGCCCATTTTATCGCGTGATGTCGGACATAGGACACAGCTGCATTCGGACACAGCTGCATTCGAGACATCGTGTTGTTCCGAAACGATTTCCCCTTTTGGCACGGCATATGCATGTTCATTGTGTGCAGGTAACAAACCACCACCAACCAAAAGGATCCGGAAATGTCCAAGATCACAGACAAGTCTGGCCAAACCGCTGAAACCGACGAATTCCAGCCATTCGACCCCAGCAAGGCCACCGATCAGTTTCGCGCGGCCGCCGAAAAGGGCGTCGAGCAATCGAAAGAAGCGCTTGCCAAATTCCAGCTCGGCGCCGATGAGGCTAAGAAAGTGCTTAAGTCGACCTTTGAAACCGCTAGGTCAGTCGGCAACGAGGTGTCGCTGGCGACGATCGCCGCGCTGCGCGCCAATGTCGACGCCGACTTTTCGCATCTTCAAGCTCTAGCCGGCGCGAACTCGCTGTCCGAGGTAATTGAGCTGCAGACCACATTTCTACGCAAGCGCGTCGAAATGGGGCTCGAGCAGGCTAAGGATTTTCAAGCGCTCACTACCAAGGCGGTGACCGATATCTCCAAACCGGTCAAGGAGATCTTCGAGAAGACACTTTGGGACCTCAAGGCCGCCTGATACCTCAAGCGCTGAAAATACCTGGGCGTCAGGCCGGTCTGACCTCCATATTGGGGGCGATGCCCAAGTCCAGTGGAGATGGTTCAAATTGCGGAGAACCAGCCCATGGCGTATCAAGAACGTCCCGAACGTGAACGCGACTTCCACAACAAGCGCTTCGGCGCTGTGGAAGAACGCAGGCAGGATTCGTTCTACTTCGCGGCCCAGCCTGCAACGGATGCCTACTGGCAGCTGCTGGGCATCGTAAACTTAAAGAGCGCGAGGCGGTCGTAGCCCGCTTGCCCCACGGCGGTTCAAGCCCGCGCGATTTTTGCCCACAGGTTCATTGCCTCTGAACGCAGTTCGCGATGATGGCTGGAGGAGATTTCGTGGCGGGGGATGTGAAACAGGTTGGCAATCGGATCATGAATTGAGACGAAGCGCTGCAAATGGCGTTGTGACTTGTAGCGTTTCATGATCCGTTCCCGTCGCCGGACTGGCTGATGGGAGTTCTCCGCCCGATTGTTCAAGCCTTTATGCGAACGGTGTTCGACCCCCGGCATGATCTCTCGCTTTGCAGCGTCGTAAGACCGAAGCTTGTCGGTGATCATCACGCGCGGCGCGCGGCCTTGGCCCTTCAACAGCTTGCGCATCAGACGCTTGGCCGCCTTGGCATTGCGACGACTTTGCACCAGAACCTCCAGGACGAAACCGTCCTGATCGACGGCGCGCCAGAGCCAGTGCTTCTTGCCGCGGATCGAAACGACGGCCTCGTCGAGATGCCACTTGTCACCCAGCCGACCCGCTGAGCGGCGGCGGATCTCGCTGGCAAAGGTCCGCCCGAATTTCTCTGCCCAAAGCCGGACTGTCTGATGCGAGACAATAATCCCTCGTGCCGCCAGCAAGTCCTCGACCATTCGCAAACTGAGAGGAAAACGGAAATAGAGCCAGACAGCATGGGCGATGATCTCGGCGGGAAAGCGGTGGCGGCGGTAGAGTGGGTCACGCTCTGTCATAGCCCGTCATCGCACATCGGTATCCAAGCTTCGTTAAGTTGACGATGCCCTGACGCACTATCGGAGGATATCTCTCCGACATATCGAACCTCGCCGGTACGCCCGCTCTCGGCGAGAGCAACAGCATGTCGATCCTTTGCAACATCCAATCCTACGAAAACTTCGCTATACTCTTCCACGGTTTGGCCTGCTGCCGATTTTTCGGACACCAGGTTAAGCTAGCATAGCTTGCTCCTCGAACTCGACGGGGCTCAGATAGCCCAGTGTCGAGTGCCTGCGCCGCGGGTTGTAGAAGCGCTCGATGTAATCGAACACATCCGCCCTGGCGTCATCTCTCGTCCTGTAGACCTTGCGGGCTGTGCGCTCGGTTTTCAGCGACGAGAAGAAGCTCTCCATCGCGGCATTGTCCCACACGTTGCCCGACCTGCTCATCGAACATGTGATGCCGTTATCGGCCATCAGGCGCTGGAACTGCTCGCTCGTATATTGGGCGGATTCAAGCGGTCGTCGCAACACCTAAACGAAGGAGGTTGCGATGGGCATCCAAAAGCGACGATCACACCGTTCTGGACGAGCGCCGTTGCCGTCACCGGGACGTCCGCCAGTGGCGGAGAGATCTGAACTCCAGCGATTCTGGTTGGGGATCGCGCAAGGAATGACAAGCGAAGATGCTGCGCTGGCTGCTGGTATGTCGCAGCCTGTTGGAACCAGATTGTTCCGACAGGCGGGTGGCATGGCACCAGCGATGTTCAGATCTTCGAGCAAGCCGCCGTCCGGGCGGTACCTCTCGTTTGTGGAACGTGAGGAGATCGCACTACTTCGCGTTCAAGGCCTTTCGAGACGCGAGATCGGTCGCCAACTTGGCCGATCCGCCTCAACCATCTCCCGCGAGCTACGACGCAATGCCGCGACGCGCAGCGGTGGCCTGGAGTATCGTGCATCGACAGCCCAATGGCATGCCGAGCGATCGGCCCGTCGACCCAAACCGACCAAGCTTGCGCTCAACACGACCTTGCGCACTTATGTTGAGCAGAGACTGGCCGGCGTCGTCATGACTCCGAGCGGCGCTCCCGTTCCGGGTCCCGCCGTTTCGTGGAAGGGCCGCCGGCATGGCCCGCGAAAGAATCGGCGGTGGGCCACGGCCTGGAGCCCGGAACAGATTGCCCGACGCTTGCCGATCGACTTCCCGGACGACGAGACGATGCGCATCAGCCACGAAGCCATCTATCAGGCCCTTTTTGTTCAGGGCCGGGGAGCGCTACGCCGCGAACTGTCGGCCTGCTTGAGAACGGGGCGCGTGTTGCGGGTCCCCAGGGCGCGCGTACGCGGGCGAGGCAAGAGCTTTGTCTCGCCGGAGATCATGATCAGTCAACGCCCCGCCGAAGCGGTCGATCGCGCGGTGCCGGGTCACTGGGAGGGAGACCTCATCCTTGGTCTTGGCAGCTCGGCGATCGGCACGCTGGTTGAGCGTACGACGCGCTTCACGATGTTGCTGCATCTTCCCCGACTTGCGGGGCATGGCGAAGCTCCGCGCATGAAGAATGGCCCTGCTCTCGCGGGACACGGAGCTGAAGCCGTGCGTGACGCGATTACGCGCACCATCATCACCTTGCCCGAAGAGTTGCGGCGTTCGCTGACCTGGGATCAGGGAGCCGAAATGGCTCAGCATGATCGTCTCAAGATCGACGCGGGTGTCCAAGTCTACTTCTGCGATCCGCAAAGCCCATGGCAGCGTGGCACCAACGAGAACACCAATGGACTGCTGCGTCAGTACTTCCCGAAAGGCACCGACCTGAGCGTCCACAGCGCCGACGAGATCGCCGCCGTGGCCGTGGCCCTCAATGCCCGACCGAGAAAAACTCTGGGATGGAAAACACCCGCAGAAGCGCTTGACGAGTTGCTGTCGCGAGTGAACACAATCGGTGTTGCGACGACCGCTTGAATCCGCCTTGCGATCCTTGGTCGGAATGATGCAGCAGGCTGTCCGGTTTGCCTCGGCGCCAGATCGCCATGATGAGGGCGTCGGTGACGAGCTGCGCCGTCATCTCGGCCTTCATCGCCCAGCCGACGACACGGCGAGAGAATAGATCGACCACGGCGGCAACGTAGAGCCAACCTTCTGCGGTCCAGATGTAAGTGAAGTCGGCAATCCATTTCTGGTTCGGAGCCGATGCCTCGAAGGCGCGGTCAAGGAGGTTGTCCGACACTGCCGCTCGCTCGCCCGTATCCTTCGGCAGCCCACGTCGGCGTGGACGTGCACGCAGGCCGTTCTCCCGCATCAGCCGTTCGATGCGATGCAGGCCGCAAGATAGGCCTTCCGCCAATAAGTCGTGCCAGACGCGGCGGGCGCCATAGGTGCGGTCGCTGCTCTTGAAGCTTCGGTCGATCTGGGCAACGAGCACCTCGTCGTGCCGGGAGCGAGCGCTGGGGCTGCGGTTGAGCCAGGCATGGAAGCCTGAGCGGGATACGTCCAGCGCGGCGCACAGCCATGCCACCGGCCAGACGGTCCGGTGCCTCGCGATGAAAGCGAACCTCATGTCACTTCCCTCGCGAAGTAGGCTGCGGCCTTTTTTAGGATGTCGCGCTCCGCCTTCAGCTTCGCGACTTCCTTGCGCAGCCGGTCAATCTCGAGCTGCTCCGGCTTCATCTGCCCGTGGCCGGGAAAGGCGTGCTGCGGATCGGTCGACAGCTCGCGCACCCATTTGCGCAGCACATTCTCGTGGACATCGAGGTCGCGGGCAGCCTGGGCCACCGCAACGCCCCGATCCTTGATCAATCTCACCGCCTCAAGCTTGAACTCGCGGCTGAACTTCCTTCTTTGCATTCCCACTCTCCAGTTCCGTCAAACACCTTATCTCGGTGTCTCCGAAACCGGCAGCAGGCCAGTTCGTCCTCCTGGCATGAGGATAGGCTCGACGAGCAACCCTCGTTTCAACACCGCCAGTGTAGGGCGAACCACCTCACAGCCGGCAACCAGAAAGGACATAAGGTCTTACCTTCAAGGTGGGACGGGTCTGCGTGGTGGCCGATCGCGGCATGATCTCGGCGGCGAGCATCGCGGCGCTGGAGGCGCGGAAGTTGGAATACATCCTCGGCGCCCGCGAACGCTCCAGCGTCATCGTGCGCGATCTGGTGATGAACGACGAGCAGCCGTTTACGCCGCTCTTGGTCGAGCGGGTCAAGGGCGAGACCCAGCTGTTCGTCAAACAGGTCAAGCTCTCCGGCCAGCGCTACATCGTCTGCCGCAACGAAGCCGAGGCCGAAAAGGACAAGGCCGATCGCCAGGCGATCGTGGAGGGACTGCAAAAGCAGCTGAAGAAAGGCGACAAGGCGCTGATCGGCAACAAGGCCTATCGACGCTATTTGAAGTCAGTCACCAGAGACGCCTTCGAGATCGATCTCGGCAAGCTGGCCCAAGAGGCCCGCTATGACGGGATCTTCGTCTTAAGGACCAACGCCAGGATCACGCCCCTGCAAGCGGTCCTTCGCTACCGCGACCTTCTGCAGGTGGAGGTTCTGTTCCGCCGGGCTAAGGCGCTGATGCGCACCCGGCCAATCTATCACAGCTCGGATGAGGCGATCCGCGGTCACGTGTTCTGCTCGTTCCTGGCTCTGCTGCTGCAGAAGGAATTGGCGGATCTTTGCGCCGCCAAAGGCTTCAGCGTCGAATGGGGCGATCTGCTGCGCGACCTGGACCGGCTGCAGGAGGCCACGATCGAGAAGGATGGCAAGCGCATCACCACCCGAACCCACGTGAAAGGCCAAGTCGGGTCCGTCTTCCAGGCCGCCGGCGTCGCCCTGCCGCAAAATATCCGCGAACAGGCCGCTTGAGCGGCGGCCCAAACCCGCAAAATGTAGTGCAAACACCCGTTCTCGCGCCTGCAACGCATTGAACTCACAACGCTTTTAGAATCTCACTGTTGAAGTAGGGTTTGATCCTCACGAAGGTTGCCGATCGGAACGAACGTGGCTTTTCAGTCCTTTATTTCAGACCGCTGAAGGCCCCTATCAACGCCTTATCAACGATCAGTTCCGCCGGTGAGCTGTGCGAGCGGATGGAGATATCGACGTAGTCCGCTAGCATAGAGACGCTCCGCAGTCCGCGAAGCAGCGAACGAGGCGCGATCCGCGCGGTCTCGTGTGTCAACAACCACGGAATCGGTTTTGGAAGCTGTTTGACAGATCACCTGACATTGTCGGCTGCTCAGTTGGTCGTGGGACGCGTACCGCGAGCCATCGGTCCATCATCTCAGCCGGCGGAGTCCCGTAGTTGCGATAGCCGTCGAGACAGCGCTTGGCGTTGTATTTTTCGAGCCAGAGCCTAAGCTCCGTCTGCATGCAATCCATGTCTAAACGATCCACCGCCGCACGGCGACCGCAAAAGAACTCGCCGGATACGATCCGGCCGAAACGCTCGGCGAAGCCGTGAAGATGCCCCGGGGGCAGTCGAGTGGCATGGTATTTGATCTCAGCCGTCGCGAAAGTGGGCGCATAATCGCCGCATGGCAACGCAGCGCTGGCGATCACCTCCCTCACTACGAGCTCACGCACTCCATAGAATGGTACGACGAAGTTTTGCATCAACTCGGTGAGCGCTTGCTCATGCCAGCCGACCTTAAGCGCTGCAAAGGCATAGGCGCAGTAGATATCGACGACGAAACACAGAAAGATCTTGCCTTCGTTACGGAGGCGACTAACAGGCAGAATGTTGGCGCAGAGCACCTCCCCGGGCGCCTGAGTTTCACTGTGACGCTCACGAAAGCTGGGGTTGATGGCTTCGACGAAAGCGGACTGCTCGGCCGTGAGTCTGAGCGATCGTTTAGTAGCGAGCGCTTCAAGCGTCAACCACCGCTGCCGACGGCAGCCGAGGCCGCGCTCTCTCAAGAGTTTCTGCACCGTGACCGCCGACAGGCGCAGTCCCTCGCTATGCAGCAGATATTGTAGGCGATTGCAACCATATGCCGGATGTTGCAAGGCGAGCGCCGCAACCCGCCTTGCCGTCTGCCGTGGCGTCTTCTGAGGGTGATTGCGGGGAATCGGCGACCGGTCCTGCAATCCAATTAAGCCTTGCTCCCGAAAGCGGCGGCGCCACGCGTAGAAGCTCGTGCGGTCGATGCCGCCGCGACGACACGCCTCCGCGACGTTGCCTAGCGTCGTCGCCAACTCAAGGATACCGAGCCGCTCACGCGCGAGGGCCATTGAGCCCTCCTCTGGCCGCTCTTTCGCAACGGCTGATATACTCCGACGTTTAGCTTTGGCTCTTGCCACGGTGCCCTCCGATCGTAAGTTGCCTCCGTGGGGCGTGTTGAAGCAAATCCAACGCTAGACCTGCGTACGGCCATCGAGCCGCCGCTTATGAAACCGATGATAAAAGGTGATCTTGTCACCGAAGCCCTCCCGCATGCCGCAGGCCACCACGCGGCGGCCGCTAACATGGTGCTTGGGGCACGAGCCCAAGCACGTTGGCAGCATAAGGCAGCCACCGCACCCCTCGCTGTGGAATGGGTTGAAGCGCTCATATGGCATCTCAGCCGTCGTCACGTCCCGCAGTGTTCTATCCATATCGTCCGGCAGAATGCGCGCGAATGTCGACTGGGATGTGCCCACAGCAGGGATGCACTTGCCGAGGTTGCCGTGTGGATCAATCGTGAACGAATTGCGCACAACCGCGGTGCAAGGGTAGCGCTTGGGCCGCGGCATACCGAACACCATATATCCCTCCGCCTCGAGGAAGCGACGAAACACCAACTCCTTCTCGGCGAACTCAGTGTTGGTGAAACAGTCGTGCGGCACGCAATCCACCAGACCTCGGCTGGTGTTGATGAAACCAAGACGGAAATCGATGCGGTGATCGACCACACCGTGGCTCTTGAAGAGACGCACGACATATTTGGCCTCTTCAATGTTATCCCGATCCACGTTGATGCGCATGGTGAGGGACCCAGTGGCATCAACGATGTCCTGCACGTGCTCGGCCAAGAACCGATAATGGGCCTCCGCCTTCGCTATTGGCACCTGTCGCCGCCCAGAATAGGTTTCGGGCGTGCCGTCAAGGGAAATCTGCAGCGCCTTTATGCTGAGTTCGGGCAGGGCGGCTACCCTTTCCGGCGTCAGCAGGACGCCGTTGGTCAGCATCTCAGCATAGTAGTCGATGCCGCGCTCGGCACAGATCGCCTTGAATGCCCGCGTCATGAAAGTGATTGCGGCATAACCGATAAGCGGCTCGCCGCCGAACCACTGGACGACTAGCTGACGGCTGTCGCCCAGTTGGCGACGGACGAACTCCACTGTCGCTTGCTGCAGCTCTTCCGACATGATCTTCGTCTTGGCTATACTGCGCTGGAAGCAGTAGCTGCAGTGCTGATTACAAGCCATGGTTGGCGCGATGGTCACAAACAGGCGTGATTTGTCGACCTTGTTGAGGCGTAGCCGCTCCTCCTCGTCGCTGAATTCGTCCAGTTCGGCCGGCACCACGAAGCCAAGCGTAGCGAGACAGCTCACAAGCTCGCGATCTGGCGCGGCGTCTCCGTGCTTTAGGCTGTCGAGACACCTTTTGACGATAGCCCAGCCGGCCATATCCAGTTCAAGAGTCTGGCCGTTTCTCGCGTTAAGCAGCAGAGTCATGTCGTCTGACTCACTGAAGGGCATGTTGAAGCTTGACGGTTTCCAATTCCGGGTCATAGTCATGGTCGTAACGCTTCCCTTAGCTGAGCCGCACGCCCGGCTTGTCGTTGAAAGGGCACAACGGCGGCGTGGTGTGGACCGAGCCATAGGAGAAATAGGCGTCCCGGTAACATCGACCCTTCTCCCACACGCAGCTCTCGAAGGACGAACAGGCCTCACAACTGGACCCGGCAAACCGCTCGCGGCTCGGATGGATAAAGTTGAGCAATCGGGAACCAGTCCAGATTTCGCGCAACGATTGGTGTCGGGCGTCGCCCACCAGGAATGGCTCCTCGTAGGCCATCTGTTCGCACAGGAAGGCGCCGCCGTCGGGACCGATGCCGAGAGCGTGCCACCCGCCTCCGCAGCCAATCCGCTGGCTCCAGATCTGCAGCTTGCGCTCCGACGTCAGCTCTCCAGCCGGCGTTGGGGCGATCGACAGATTTTCGTTTAGCGCGATGTCCGGATACTTGGCTCGGATTGCCTCAAACTCGCGGGCAAGCGTTGCGTGATGTGCGCCCGTAACGAACAGATCGTCGCTGTGACGGTGGAATGAGCGCGAATAACGCACAAAACTGAAGGTGCGAGCGCCGCGAGGATAGAAGAACTCAACGATTTTCTTCGGTTGATCGACATTTAATCCAGTAATGACCGCCTTTATGATAGGCTGTATGCCGAAAGTCATAAAGCTCTCGAAGGTCATGGCCGCCAGTTGCGTGCGGGGTTTCCTGACGTTCAGCACGCGCATATTCATGTGGTCGTCGGCGGCATCGAAGCTAAGTTGCACAGGCCGTTCGACCACGCCGTTGATCTTCTCCTTGAACCCGGCATCGACTAGCCGCGCGACCGCGTTACGGTCCAGAAATGCTTTCGTCGATAGGAGGAACAGCATCTCGTGCTCGACAAGTAGATTGAGAAAGTCGATCCCGTCCTGCCGCACGAAGGTGTCCCCATTATCGGGTGAGCACATCCGCACCCCCATAGAGGCTGCCTCCTCGATCAACTCGCGCCAACGTTCAAGACGCATCTCCTTGCCTGCTTTGATGCGTCGGTCGGCGTAGCAGTAAAGGCAGTCGGTTTGGCAGCGATGTGTGAAGACCGTATAGAGGTTGATCGGCGCTTCTAGACGGAATCGGGTCTTGATCTCCTGCATCACACGCGAATATGCCTGCTGATCAATGACGAAACAGCGCGGGTCGAAGCGGAGCGCCTCGGTAATCGGGTTATCGGCAATCTCCACGATGCCGTGAGCACCAATTCCCGTAGCCGATACGCTGGCGCGCACCAGAGCGTCGACGCCGGAGAGTGTCTCGACGAGGCTCCCAGCCGCTGCCTCCGGAAAAAGTTGACGGAAGAAGAGATCGATCTCGGAAAAGCGCGAGACGCCATCCAGTAACGATAGGGCGAATCCCTGGATCGGAGTTAAGAAATGGATGTGCGTGTTGATGTAGTCAAGAGGATAGAGAATTGGCCGATTCCCATCTTGTGTGAAGACGAAGTCCCGGCGCACTGCGACAAACTGATCTGGTCTTATGGGTAGCTTTGTCGTCATCGCACTGTCTCTCTCGCACTCTTGCCGGAGTTGACCGAATCCTCTACTTGGCCGGTACCATCCAGATGCGCTTGGATCCGGATGGTATCCTGACCACTGGATTGGCCTACCAGCAGATCATGCAGGGACAGACGGTGCAGCTGTCGCAGCCCGATGCGAGTAGGGGCTCTCCCAACGTCGGTGCTCCCTCGCCAGGAACGAGGTCGACCTTGAGGCCCTTTTTCTTGATCAGGGTCTGCATCTCCTGGATCAACTTGTCAGACTCATACTGGTGCAGCAAAGTCCCGAAATCGACTTCTCTGCCCTTGACGGTAACAACCTTGCGCTCTTCGATCGTCTTCATTTTCCATCTCCATTAGGTTGTGTGGATGAACCACGTTTACGACTATGCCTGTTTTCAGATTGGGCTGCCTTGATGCAGGTCAGCCTGTCTCTTAACCTTCTTGACTGACAGTGCGCGGGTGTTATCAACCTAAATGCTGGTGAGGGATTTGCGGCGAAAACGATGCCGCTTGTAGCTGACGGTCGCGGTGTTCATGTCATCGCGGTTAGCCGCAAATCCCTCATCGCACTGAGTAGTATTCTCCATCCGCACATCACACAGCCAACGCCAGGTTTCACAATGAAAAACTCCCGTCGAAGGATTCGATCCGCTTTGGTCATACTCTTAACTGTTGGCGCGGTAAGTGGGATATGGGGCTATTCGCTATGGCATGTGGCGCAAGAACCACCGAATGCGCGCCTCGCGCTGGATGCGTACTACCCGCAGATGCCACCAGATGCGCACCATCGATATCTTACTCTTCCGATTGATTATGCAGATGAAAGCAGCGGACGCTTTCGCGCGTTCTATGTGCTCAGCCCTAACTTCAATCCCCAAGGTCCCGTAGTCTTTTTTCTGACGGACGGGCAAATGGAAATAGTTGGCCCGGGCGTTGATTTCTCTTTCTTTGATGAGCAGCTGCCTGGGGTATCTTATGTGCTGATCGGCCATCGCGGCCACAGCCCCACGGTTTTCCCGGAGGTCTATCCAAACGGCAAGCTGGATCTGCGCCGCGCAATGAACCTTTATGGCTCCTGGCAGCGCGTCGAGGATATCGAACGCGTAAGGCAGGACATGGTTTCAGCGAGGCTGCTTCCGTCAGGCGGGCGCATCATGATTTTCGGAGCCTCAGGCGCGGGCGTACTTGCCCAACAATACCTGGATCGACATGGGGAACACGTAGCCCGGGCATTGCTGGCCACCACGGGAGCGCCGGACTTAGCCCGCCAGCAGCGATGGACCTTCGCTCGCAACTTCGCTGAGTTCGATCCGGGGGCCGCTGACACCCTGTCAGAGATTGCAAGGCATCAGAATGGCAGGCGCCTGAGCTTGGCTTATATGCTCTTTCAACTCGGGCGACAAGGACAGTCGGGCTTGGCAACACTTCGTAAGGTCATCCGCGCAGAGCTAAGCCACAACCCCTTACCGTATGCTTGGTATGAGCTGCACCCGAGCCTGAACTGGTGGCTCAGCCGCGCCCTGCTAGGCCTGCCTGCCGCCGATGCCGCGAAAGTGCGGATGTACGAGCTACTTGGAACCGATCTGCAGAATGGGGCCTGCTCATATGGGTACGACCTCCCACTCTACCAGTGGTCCGCAGAAATCCTAAAGAATTTTCTGCATCAGCATGCGCCCTTGCCGAATCTGCAGTTGGATCGGAGCCGTTTTCAGGGGGAGGTTTTGGTCGTCTCGGGAAAGGATGATGTCGTATTCTCTCCGGCAATAGGCAAAGCCATCGCATCGGCCTATCCCAGCGCCCGCTTCCTATTGGTTCGGGGTGGCCATCGACTGGAACTGGATCACGAGTACCAGCGTGCAGTTCGCAGAGCCTTCTTCCTGCATGGCCTACAGGCACGCGACACAGCATCGCTCCTGGACTCTCCTCCCTTCACTCCCGTAGAGCAGGGCGGGGGGGTGCAATAGGTCAGAACAAGGGCGATGTCACGTTGTCTACACATAAATGGTGTTGAGGGCGGTCGCCCACATCCGCCTCCGCACCCGCAGGCTCGAAAGTGCTTGATTTCGTTAAAGCCTTTTTTGGTCAGACTCTAACATCGACGGCCACACGTCGCTTTGACCCGGTGGCGAAGGAACGACTGATCGATGCGTGTCTTGAGGCCGGGTTTTCGGCAGCCAAGCTTGCGCTCAACACAACGTTGGGCACTTATGTGGAGCAGCGACTGGCCGGCGTAGTCATGACCCCGAGTGGCGCTGCCGCTGCTGGTCCCGCCGTTCCGTGGAAGGGCCGCCGGCATGGCCCGCGAAAGGATCGGCGATGGGCCAGGGCTTGGAGCCCGGAGCAGATTGCCCGACGCTTGCCGATCGACTTCCCGGACGACAAAGACGATCTGCATCAGCCACGAAGCCATCTATCAAGTAGGGATGTCACGTTGTGTCCATACACGCGTTGAGACCTGCAGCCGCTGATGTCCGCTGACCATGGCCACGGCTTTCCATTCCGCCATGGCCTGCAGGCGGTGAAGATGTGTAGCGAGAGCGCAGCGTTTTGAGCGGGGCGGGACGAAGAGATTGCGCAGAGCCGAGAAGATCGAAACGAAGCGTTGCAGTGCTCCTGGTGATCGGAAGCCTTGCATAATCCGCTCCCGTTTTCGCAGCGGCACATGCGAATTCTCGGCACGGTTGTTCAATCCCTTATGCGACCGATGCTCGACGTCCGGCATCACCTGTCGCCTGGCTGCTCCATAGGAGCGCAGCTTGTCGGTGATCATGCGCTTCGGCGCGACGCCTTGCTTCTGTTGGCAGCCGCGTCAGCAAGCGCTTGGCCGCTTTGGTGTTGCGGCGGTTCTGGACGATCTCGTCGAGCACATAGCCATCCTGGTCAACGGTCAACGGCGCGCCACAACCAGTGTTTCCTGCCGGCGATGGTGATGACGACCTCGTCCAGGTGCCAAACATCGTTTCGGCTGTGCTGCTTGCGGCGCAAGCGGCGAGCGTACTGCGGACCGAACTTGATGCCCCACCGGCGGATTGTCTCATACAAAACCACAGGATCCCGCGATCCAGCAGCATTTCCTCGAGACGCAGGCTCAAGGGGAACCTGTAGTAGAGCCAGACCGCATTGGCGATGATCTGCGGCGGGAAACGATGGCGCTTGTAGCTGACGGTTGCGGTGTTCATGACATCGGGTCTATGCCGCAAATCCCTGAACGCGAGTTAAGTTGACAACGCCTCTCCGGCTCCTGTGGCAACCGGAAACACGCTGGTTTCGTTCTGTGGTTGTTGCAGGCGGGGCGGCTCTTTGTCAAAGAGTCGCCTGGCATCAAGCGATCTCGGAATAATGATGCCATCATCGCTGCGCGCAGACGCCACCCAACAGTAAAGCCAGCCCCGAGAAAAAGGCAGAACCCGATCAAACATACGCAAACCTTTAGCGGGCACATACCCGGCTTGCGGGTCGCCGACAACCGGCCGAATGGGCACAAAGAACGGGCGGCATTGCTCGCCGCCGTGGGCAGGAAGATCGCCCACAGGGACCGGTTGGACAATAGGCTGATACGACACCGGCGGTGAGCTCGATCAGAGGGTCGATGTTGTTGTCGGCCTTCTTCTGCACGAGCATAACGCAAACGTAAAGAAGGTTTCACGCACCCTACCGTGCTGCCGAAGTAAGATGCGCTTGCCGCCATCCTGCGGCTTTTCAGATGGAGATTTGCCATGAAGAAGCAGAATCTTGATCGCCCCATGCAGAAGTCCGCTGCCGCCCAGGCGCCGCTGCCGAAGCGCCGCTTGCCGGGTGACAGCGCCACCCTGACGTACCTCTCACCCCGCTTCAATACCGCGCCATCGGGACGGCTCTTTCTGAGACAACGAAAGTGTTGAAAGCGGAAATCAGGCTACAGGATCTGAGAGGCCGCGTTTGGCAACGCGCGGGCCGAGTGGAATTCGGTAGGAGCTGGATCCAGGCCTTTGATCACCCAGCGTTGGAAATGGTGCTGGTCAGGACCGACGGCCAATGGTTCGCCGTTGTACGTGAGCGAGCAGCCGGAATGGTCACACCGGCGGCAGTCGAGGCTTTTGATTTGGACGCTTATGTCGAGCTCTATCAGGAATGTGTGGCCTGGCCGCTGGACTATGTAATGATCGAGGTGATGGAAGGAGAACGCCGGATGCGCATTCGCGCCGGCGTTCTTGGGTCTGCGCCGATCTACTGTCGCGCCCAGCACGATGTGATATTACTGTCATGGGATTTCGCGGACTTCCTAGGTGTGCCATTCGCGCTCGATGCGGAAATCGCAGCGCATTACCTGACGCTCGGGACCTTCTACTCGGCGCGGCAAATATGCGCCGGCGTCACGATGTTGACGGAACGCGGTTCCATCTATGTTGCACCCGGCGTGGCCAACTACTGCTATCCGGAAGCGGTGGAAGTGGTCGGACCAACGGACGAGCAGGGCGGATTCGATCCTGCCCCCCGATTCCGTCAGCTGCTGCATGAGGTGTTGACCATGAGGCCGATCAAGGAAAGCGGGGCTACAATTGAGCTGAGCGGCGGAATGGACTCGGCGACAGTCGCAGTTGCTGCGCGTCACACGATGGGCAGGCTCTCCAGCAAGGGCATCCTACTGGATGGCAAGCACCGGTATGCCCAGATGGAACGGCGCAACGCGATTGTCGCGCAGCTTGAGCTGCGGGATAGCACCGTGAATATGGCCGACTTCCTGCCCTGCCTCGATCTCCGGACAGACGCTCGGCGGAAGGAGCACCCGTTGGGCGAGTTCTACCTGGAAGCGTTCGAGGCTATTTGGGCCGATGCGCGAAGCGAAGGCGCGCAGTACCTGCTCACGGGAATAGGCGGCGATGAACTATTCCAGCTGTTCGCTGGCGAAATGGCCCCTGAGCGCCTGTCGAGCGAGACGATGATCGCAGAAGTCGGTTCCTATGCCGAAAGCATTCTGACACAACGCGCCCTGACGGCAGCACGTTCGATGCGGTTGTTCGATGCGCCCACGAGCGTAGTTTCCATGCCGACGCTACTAGCGCATGTGTGCAGGGCTCCATACCTGCTGCGGCGCGGGTTGTGGCCAATCAATCCGCTGAGTGATCCGCGGTTGATGGAATATTGCCATGCGCTCCCACTGTCGGCTCGGTTCCAGCGAACGACAATGCGCAAATACCTTAATTTGGGCCTAAATGCCGGCATATTCCCCTGCACTTACGCAAAGGAGACATTCGCGCGTGTGCTTCCGGAGTTAATCGCCCAAGAGGCCGACCGAATAGCATCGCAGCTGAAGGACTGCGCGCTAGCGGATTTCGGCCTGGTCGATCAACGGGCGGTACTGAATTTATTGGAGGAGGTCGCGGCAACACGGGCGGAAGCGCCCTGCGCGCCGCTGGCGTTCTTCCTGTGGCTGGAACGATTTGTGCGGCAAGTGACATGATGGTGGCGACGAACGATACTGCAGCAGTGGAACGGGTCGTTGCGGCCGCTTTGGAGGCGGAGTACCGCCTTTCGGCCGAGGTCCGCACGGTCGTGCGTGGCGTCAACTGGACGCTTGCTGCAGGGCCGGACAGAGCGCCAGTGGCTTATGTTCGCCTTTACCGGCCCGAAGGTCGGCCGAAGGCCGAGATAGCGGCCGAGCTTGCGGTGCTCGATGCCGTAGTGGCCACCGATCGACTGGACGTGGCAAGGGCCGTGGCTAGTCAGAAGGGGCAACTGCTGACGCAGCTGGAAGTGCCGGGGTCCGGCACCCGGCCAATGGCCGTGTTTCAGGTGGCGGCGGGCGAGCCGGTGCGCGCGCGTCCCGATGATCTGCGGGCTGCCGGCGCGGCATTGGCCGACCTGCATGGTCAGACGCAGCTGGCCGCACTCGCGCCCCAACGCGAGCTGGCGGCCGAGGGGGAGATTGATCGGACCATCGCCCGGATTGAGGACGGCTTCGCCACTGAGCGCGCCAGGCTGGTGGCTGCGGTGGCCGATCTGCGGGGTCAAGGGATGAACCGGGCGGCGGGGCCTGCAGGGTTCTGCCACAGCGATTTTCGGATGGCCAACCTGCACAGGGCTATCGATCGGATTGTGATGTTCGATTTTGACGATTGCGGCCTTGGCCCACAGTGGCTCGATCTGGCCACCGTCGGGTGGTGGCTGGAACTGGCAACAGGCGATGGCGCCGCCGAGTTGTGGCGAGCGTTCCTCACTGGTTATGACCGGGCGAAAGACGACGCCGAGCTAAGCAATTCCCTGCGGTGGCTTGTAGCAGTCCAGCACCTGCGGTCGCTGCGTTTCTTACAAGACTACTGCCAGTTGGATACCGAAACCTGGGTTGATGCCCTAGGGAGCGCCGCTGGTATGGTCGAGCGGGCTGCCAGCGGTTCCCTACGCTTCTTGAGGGGCTCGTGATAACCGTCTTCGATGCCAGGTTGGCCGACGTGCCCTGGCTGGCCGAGCTGCAGGCTGGGGAGGAATTCAACCGGTGGATTTCCACTCCGCCGCCTGTCGCAGAGCTCCGGACGGAAATCGAGGGGAAGCTGGTGGATATCGCGGCCGGGCGCGGCCACTACCTTGTGGCCCGTTGGGCAGGAATGCCCGCGGGGTATGGGGCGGCCTACCTGACCCCATGCCGGCGGCGGGCTCACATCGAGGTGGGAGTGCGCCCTGACCATTTCCACAAGGGGATCGGCACCGCGATCGTGGACGCGCTGATTCACTACAAGCGGGCGGCATTCTTGGAGCGGCTGCTGGCGGTCGTGGATGCCCGCAACAAGGCCTGCCTGACCCTGCTACGCTCGCGCGGTTTCTTCGAGGCGCAGCCGGCGCCGACGCCGGGCCTCGTTTCGTTGGTGCAGGACCCTGGAAACTGAAAACTCGGCCCAAGATCGTGCCGCGGTTCAAGTCGCGATCCGCGAGGTGATCGAAGACTTAGTTAGGCAGATTCGCGGGCTGCCAAACGTGATGAAGGAGTTGACGTCCATCACGCCGTTGACGGCCCGTGCGAACCTCGGTCATCGATCGCGCTTCTCAGCTGCGCTTGTTTTTACTTGCATATTTGCAGTTCCATAATATGCGTTATACCACTTTTAGATCGATTGATTGCACAAAACCCATATATGGGAATTTGCGGACGCATTCAATTACATCGAGCACCTCTAAAACCCTCGGAGACGCACTCGACACTACACTGTCTGAGCTCTGTCGAGGTTCATGCAGTCATATCCTGCTTTGCATTAGGCTACCGTCCACCTTTGGCACTTCTTAGACTATTCTAGACTGATGCAGTTGCAATCGGCTTCGCATCGCAAGGCCTAGCAGTCGACTTTTGCGTATACACGCTGTGTTGCGAAACGAACAACCGTTATTCCCCCTACCATCACATAGAAATTCCAGCATATGGCTTGATTGTAGAAATTTCAGGTGCCATACGTTTGGATGCATATCGTTCCCTATGGCGTATATGAGAATGTGATGATTGAAGGAGCACAGTGATGCCCGGGGAACTAAGCAATAATATGATTGAACTTACTGCAGATATCGTTGCAGCCTATGTTCAGAAAAATGCAGTGCCAGTGTCCGGGGTTGCCGGATTTGAGCGCCAGCGTGAATTCGGCGTTGTCCAATATTGGGCCGCCAGCTCCGATCGTAAAGCCCGCCTCCATGCCGGCAGTTAACCCGAAAAAGTCGGTGTTTCCGGCATCAGTCTTGAGGACGGTAGGAAATATAAGTCCCTTAAGCGCCATCTTGCGACCAGTCATGGGCTGACCCCTGATGAATACCGGGCGAAATGGGGTCTGGCGAAGGACTATCCCATGGTTGCGCCGAGTTACTCGGCGACCCGATCGGCTTTGGCAAAGTCGCTAGGCTTGGGAAGGAAGCAAGCTCCGGCCAAGAAGCCTGCGGCGAAACGCAAAGCGAAGGCCTGAGGTCTGACGCTATCGCATTCGGCACTCAACGCCACTCCAAATGGTGGCGTTGATGCCGCAACGAACATTGCACCTGGATGCCGCCGAGCCGTTGTCGGTGCGACGAGTTTTGCGAACCGGCGCAGAGCTTCGTGTCCCAGGGCGAAGTTTCGCGGACTCCGATTCACGAACCGGAAGCGGGGTCATGAGTAGCTTGGCGCGCGCTCTCCTTGGCTTCATCGGCCCCCACAGACGCCGGCGACGGCGGACGCTGCCTGGCTTTCGGAGAGATTCCTCAGGGGGTTCGACGGATGTCGAGGCTAGCTCGATCCCGAACCGCGCCTGCGCCTGAGCAACGATGGCGTGGCGATCATGGTTGGCGCGGTCGGCACGGATCCATTGTGCAAGCGTCTCCGATTGGGCCGATCTCAGAACGGGCCTCCCGATCATCGGCGGTCGAGCGCCGCATTGCGGCTTGCTTGCGTTTAAGCTTCCTCTCAAGCCGCGATCGAGGCGTTGCTCTGCGGCAGACGCCGCTCATAGTCCTCGCGCAATCAGCGGCGCCGCGAGCGATTCGTTCAGCTTGATGTCGGCCTTGCAGCTTGGGCAGCTGACTTTCGGTTCATTGAGAACCCGGGCTGGACTGTCATTCGAGGTGACTCGCTGAGCGCTGATGTAGTCGCAGACCATATATTACCGGCCGCTTTTGGAAAAGAACAACGAGTGAACGTGAGTGCCGCCCCCAGTGTAAGGGAAGGAGGTAAGATCGAAGCCGACATTCGCCTGGTCGGCGGTCGACAACGATCATGGTGATCGCCCGCATCCTACGCGCCGGGCCATGACGTGGTCTGGCGGGTCTTCCAAGCGCCGATTTGGCCGGTTAGGGTTTGCAGGAGCGCGAACAACCGGATGGATGAACGCAATGATGCTGGAAAAATTGCGTGCCTGTTGGGGATTTAGCCCGACCGTCGATAGGAACGTCGCCCTGGTCGAAGGCTTTCTGAAAGGCAAGCGCTTCGCCGACCTGGCGCAGGAACATGGCTTGTCGATAACGAGGGTGCGCCAAATCATCGAGAGGGCCGATCGGCACGTGGGCGGCGGCATCGTGACCGAGGCTGAACCGTCCAAGGCCTCGCCTCGATCCGATTTCATGGTCGACTATCCGTATGTGTGGAAGCTGGCCGAGCTGCACCGGCTCGGTAGCGTCACGCCGCATCATTTCTTTACGGAGTTGGGACGCGCGGGATCGCTGGAGCGGCTGATTGACAAGATGAAGCGGTTGCCGGGGCGCACACCAGCAACAACACGTGAGCTGGCGCGCCTCGTGTGGCAAAAGGAGAGAGATGAGAGCCCATGGCCTGCAATGAAGCGATCAAACATTGCGGTCATGCAACCAAGCTGCCCGGTGGATCATCCGGACCGCGGCCTTCAATGCCAGCTCGCCTTGGAACCGGCCCTCCAGGCATTGGTTGAGCGCGCAGCGGAATCTGGCTGGACCGAGGACGAGATAGCCCACGCGCTCCTCGAGCTCGCCGGCGCGCGCCTCAAGGGGGCAGCTACCAGCGGGGCAAGGTGCCTATCTGAACAGCAACCGTGACGGGTTCTGTTGCAACTTTTTTTTTGAACTGAAGCAAGAAGATATGGCGGGCGGTGCTTATGCGGCGGCGAGGATTGCGGCTCGGCCAAGACGGATTTGGGTTGAAGGCGAACCTCGCCTGTCGTTTGCGCATCATGTGAAGCATTTCGATGCCGTCGAGGATGATGCTTGCGGCTGCGGGAGATTTGAAGCCGAGCATCGGCCGAACACGGCGCTTGATCCGCCGGAGAGGCGTTGTCAACTTAACTCGCGTTCAGGGATTTGCGGCATAGACCCGATGTCATGAACACCGCAACCGTCAGCTACAAGCGCCATCGTTTCCCGCCGCAGATCATCGCCAATGCGGTCTGGCTCTACTACAGGTTCCCCTTGAGCCTGCGTCTCGAGGAAATGCTGCTGGATCGCGGGATCCTGTGGTTTTGTATGAGACAATCCGCCGGTGGGGCATCAAGTTCGGTCCGCAGTACGCTCGCCGCTTGCGCCGCAAGCAGCACAGCCGAAACGATGTTTGGCACCTGGACGAGGTCGTCATCACCATCGCCGGCAGGAAACACTGGTTGTGGCGCGCCGTTGACCGTTGACCAGGATGGCTATGTGCTCGACGAGATCGTCCAGAACCGCCGCAACACCAAAGCGGCCAAGCGCTTGCTGACGCGGCTGCCAACAGAAGCAAGGCGTCGCGCCGAAGCGCATGATCACCGACAAGCTGCGCTCCTATGGAGCAGCCAGGCGACAGGTGATGCCGGACGTCGAGCATCGGTCGCATAAGGGATTGAACAACCGTGCCGAGAATTCGCATGTGCCGCTGCGAAAACGGGAGCGGATTATGCAAGGCTTCCGATCACCAGGAGCACTGCAACGCTTCGTTTCGATCTTCTCGGCTCTGCGCAATCTCTTCGTCCCGCCCCGCTCAAAACGCTGCGCTCTCGCTACACATCTTCACCGCCTGCAGGCCATGGCGGAATGGAAAGCCGTGGCCATGGTCAGCGGACATCAGCGGCTGCAGGTCTCAACGCGTGTATGGACACAACGTGACATGGCATCGTAAACTTAAAGAGCGCGAGGCGGTCGTAGCCCGCTTGCCCCACGGCGGTTCAAGCCCGCGCGATTTTTGCCCACAGGTTCATTGCCTCTGAACGCAGTTCGCGATGATGGCTGGAGGAGATTTCGTGGCGGGGGATGTGAAACAGGTTGGCAATCGGATCATGAATTGAGACGAAGCGCTGCAAATGGCGTTGTGACTTGTAGCGTTTCATGATCCGTTCCCGTCGCCGGACTGGCTGATGGGAGTTCTCCGCCCGATTGTTCAAGCCTTTATGCGAACGGTGTTCGACCCCCGGCATGATCTCTCGCTTTGCAGCGTCGTAAGACCGAAGCTTGTCGGTGATCATCACGCGCGGCGCGCGGCCTTGGCCCTTCAACAGCTTGCGCATCAGACGCTTGGCCGCCTTGGCATTGCGACGACTTTGCACCAGAACCTCCAGGACGAAACCGTCCTGATCGACGGCGCGCCAGAGCCAGTGCTTCTTGCCGCGGATCGAAACGACGGCCTCGTCGAGATGCCACTTGTCACCCAGCCGACCCGCTGAGCGGCGGCGGATCTCGCTGGCAAAGGTCCGCCCGAATTTCTCTGCCCAAAGCCGGACTGTCTGATGCGAGACAATAATCCCTCGTGCCGCCAGCAAGTCCTCGACCATTCGCAAACTGAGAGGAAAACGGAAATAGAGCCAGACAGCATGGGCGATGATCTCGGCGGGAAAGCGGTGGCGGCGGTAGAGTGGGTCACGCTCTGTCATAGCCCGTCATCGCACATCGGTATCCAAGCTTCGTTAAGTTGACGATGCCCGTAACGCTGATAGGCGGCATATTGGCCATTGACGAGATAGGGCGAGGCAACTCGCGCCCAGCCAACACGAAGCATTTCCAGGGCAAGATCTCGAGCGCCGGTGGTGCAACGCGCGATCGCCGTACCGTCGACTCTGTAGGAGACGACGTTGCAGGTCACCGACTTGTTGCCGACCGTCCGTTTAAGCCATGCCTTGGCAAATGGTCCGCACGGGACGGGTGGAGGAGCCTTCACTCTCTCACGGTCTTCCCACTTGGGATCGAGTGCCCATTGCGGCAGCTCGCAAGCGTCGATGTCGGCCAATTGGACGCTCTGTGCGTACTGAGGGTACCAGAGCGTCCGCCCGTCCATGACCGCGACCCGCCCCCTTAGAACAGGATGCACCCGGGTCACCTGGGCGGCGGATGGTTCTACGGCTGGCCGGTAGACCTTGCGGACAGGCTCATTCCTGATGACATCCGCCGCTTCGACGGCCTCAGCGGTGAGGGCAAGCATTGCTGCCGACAAGAGGAGTTGGGCTTTCATTGCTTCGCCTCCTTCTTGGCGCGCTCGTTGGCTGTCTTGGCCAACAGGACTGCCGGGTGTACAACATCGGGGAACTGCCAGAGACCGGCCTTGCGTTCGCGGGCGTCCAGCTCGGCCACGGAGTACGGCGGATGAATTGGCATGCCCTGATCATCGAGCGAAGCGAAGGCGTAGCCGCTCGAAATCATCATGGTGGCGAGGTCGAGGCGATCCTTGCCAACGGTGGCATAGCAGATGACGTAGGTTAGGTCCGCGGTCTTGGCGACCGGCGCGCAAACCGGCTTGGTGTCCTTGATATAGGCAGCAAACATTGCCAGGGACGCATCGCCACAATCGCGCTTTTGCCGCTTCAAGTCGGTGTAGTTGGTGCCGCGAAGGCAGGATTGAACCCCAAACAGGCGATAGCGTTGCCCCTCTGCAACCCAGGTGTCGCCGGTTTCCAGTGTTATGCCCGGCTCCAGGTCAAAATAGCCGTCAGGCGGGCATCGTAAACTTAAAGAGCGCGAGGCGGTCGTAGCCCGCTTGCCCCACGGCGGTTCAAGCCCGCGCGATTTTTGCCCACAGGTTCATTGCCTCTGAACGCAGTTCGCGATGATGGCTGGAGGAGATTTCGTGGCGGGGGATGTGAAACAGGTTGGCAATCGGATCATGAATTGAGACGAAGCGCTGCAAATGGCGTTGTGACTTGTAGCGTTTCATGATCCGTTCCCGTCGCCGGACTGGCTGATGGGAGTTCTCCGCCCGATTGTTCAAGCCTTTATGCGAACGGTGTTCGACCCCCGGCATGATCTCTCGCTTTGCAGCGTCGTAAGACCGAAGCTTGTCGGTGATCATCACGCGCGGCGCGCGGCCTTGGCCCTTCAACAGCTTGCGCATCAGACGCTTGGCCGCCTTGGCATTGCGACGACTTTGCACCAGAACCTCCAGGACGAAACCGTCCTGATCGACGGCGCGCCAGAGCCAGTGCTTCTTGCCGCGGATCGAAACGACGGCCTCGTCGAGATGCCACTTGTCACCCAGCCGACCCGCTGAGCGGCGGCGGATCTCGCTGGCAAAGGTCCGCCCGAATTTCTCTGCCCAAAGCCGGACTGTCTGATGCGAGACAATAATCCCTCGTGCCGCCAGCAAGTCCTCGACCATTCGCAAACTGAGAGGAAAACGGAAATAGAGCCAGACAGCATGGGCGATGATCTCGGCGGGAAAGCGGTGGCGGCGGTAGAGTGGGTCACGCTCTGTCATAGCCCGTCATCGCACATCGGTATCCAAGCTTCGTTAAGTTGACGATGCCTGTGGATGTCGTTCACGGCCATCAGCAGCTCTCGCTCTTCAACGCCCATTACGACGAGCGCTGCTTCCTGCCGATCCACATCTATGACGCCGCGACCGGACGTCCGGTCGCCATGATCCTGCGTCCTGGCAAGACCCCGACGGGCAAGGAGATCCGCAGCCATCTGCGCCGGCTTGTCAGGCGCATCCGCGCCCGCTGGCCGGCCACCCGCCCTGGTCCGCGGCGACGGCCACTATGGCCGGGCGGAGGTCATGGCCTGGTGCGAGAACAATGCGCTCGACTACCTCTTCGGATTGCCCGGCAACAAGGTTCTCCAGCGTCTCGTTGATGAAGCCGCCGACGATATCCGCACCCGCCGCGCGCTCGAGCAAAAGCCGGTGCTGCGCGGCTATGCCGAGACCCGATACAAGGCGAAATCCTGGAAGACGCAACGTCGCGTCTGCGCCCGCATCGAGGCAACCACCCGCGGCCTCGACATCCGCTTCGTCGTCACCAATCTCGACAAAGCCTCCGCCGAGCATGTCTACGACGTGATCTACTGCGCCCGCGGCCAGGCCGAAAACCTGATCAAGATGCACAAGAGCCAGCTTGCCTCCGACCGCACCAGCTGCCGCTCACCGATTGCCAACCAGGTGCGCCTCGTCCTGCACACCGCCGCATACTGGCTGATGCTCACCCTGCGCGAGGCGGTGCCCACAACCGATCATCTCAGCAGCGCCGAGTTCGCCACGCTGCGGCTCAGGCTCCTCAAGCTCGGCGCCCGCGTCATCGAAACCGTCTCGCGCATCCGCCTGGCCTTCGCCGCCGCCTGTCCCGAGGCCAGCCTGTTCCGACAAATCGCTCTCACGCTGCAGCCCGCAGGACCATGAGCGCCGGGGCATCAAAGCCCGCCGAACCGACACCTTGACCCTCCAGCGCGTTCCAAAGTCCAGTCTCAGCTGCGGTGAAAAAGACGCCTCACACCTGCATGACCGAACGCTCAACGGCGCTCGAACCACAAGGCTCATGAATAGGACGGGTTAGCCCCATCGCCCGATGAGCTTGCGTCGAATGGCCGGCGCCAATATCTGGCATTGGCCACCGGCTGGTCAGTAAGAGCCGCGCGACATCCACACGGCCGGGACGGTATTGATGATGATGCGAACGTCCTCGAACAGCGACCAGTTCTCAACATAGTGGCGGTCGAAGGCGACGCGGCTGTCATAGGACACATCGTTGCGGCCGCTGACTTGCCACAGGCCGGTCAGGCCCGGGCGGGATTTCAGGTAATACACTGCGGAGGTGCCATAGATCTCGAGTTCGTCGCGCACGACCGGCCGAGGTCCGACAAGGCTCATGTCGCCCTGCAGGATATTGAAGATCTGTGGCAGCTCATCGAGGCTGAGTTTCCTCAGGACTGCTCCGACCCGGGTGACGCGCGGATCGTTCTTCAGCTTGCGGGTTGCTGCCCATTCCGCGTTGGCGTCCGGGTTGGTGGCGAGATAGGCTGCCAGAACCTTGTCGCCATCGGGAACCATGGTGCGGAACTTCAGGCAAGGAAAAACCCGTCCGCCGTACCCGATTCGCCTGTGACCGTAGAAAATCGAGCCGCCGTCGGAAAATTTGACGAGCAGAGCGATCACGACAAACAGCGGGCTGAGCGCGATCAAGCCAATCAGTGAACCGGTGATATCGAAGCTGCGTTTGAGCAAGCCGCCGATCGGCGGCGGGAAATCGATGTCAGCCTGCGAAAAGCCCGCGGTGGCCCACTTGGCAACGTCCCTCATGACGCCTCCAGAGCCCTCACGGCGATCCAAGCCTGCCACCGGAGCCCTGGCACCTTCAGTAGCACATTGTCGGCTTGCTTGCCGATGGCCCGCACCGTACGGCCCAGAACGCTCCTGCGGAACGGGATCGATGCAAGCGTGGAAAGCCCGAAGAATTGCAGGTCGCATTTGGAAAAATGCTTGCGAACGATGTCGAAGTCGCTCTTCAAAAGCGGGTGCTCGTCGATCGTCCGGGCCTCGGGCGTCCAGTTGCGGTACATATTGATCAGCGGATTGTGGCCGAGCGATTCGAAGAAGATCGCGTTGCCGCTGGGTCGCGTCACCCTGTGGATCTCGCGAAGTGCGTTGTCGAGGATGAGGTGATGAAGAATGCCGGCGCCGAACACGAACACGAACGTCGCCGAGGGCAGGCTCATCTCTTCCGCATTGTCGATCCGGAACGCGACATTATTGATCCTGCGGCGCGCCGCCTCGTTCTTCGCCTTCTGGATGGCAACGTCGGAGATGTCGATGCCGGTTATCTTCTTGGCGAAGGGCGCTAGGCGAATGCTGTTCTCGCCGTCCGCGCAGCCATATTCGAGCGCAGTCTTTCCCGGCGCTGTTTCTCTCAGCAGCTGCCAGTAGGCATCCGTTGCAGGCTGGGCCGCGAAGTAGAACGAATCCTGCCTGCGTTCTTCCACAGCGCCGAAGCGCTTGTTGTGGAAGTCGCGTTCACGTTCGGGACGTTCTTGATACGCCATGGGCTGGTTCTCCGCAATTTGAACCATCTCCACTGGACTTGGGCATCGCCCCCAATATGGAGGTCAGACCGGCCTGACGCCCAGGTATTTTCAGCGCTTGAGGTATCAGGCGGCCTTGAGGTCCCAAAGTGTCTTCTCGAAGATCTCCTTGACCGGTTTGGAGATATCGGTCACCGCCTTGGTAGTGAGCGCTTGAAAATCCTTAGCCTGCTCGAGCCCCATTTCGACGCGCTTGCGTAGAAATGTGGTCTGCAGCTCAATTACCTCGGACAGCGAGTTCGCGCCGGCTAGAGCTTGAAGATGCGAAAAGTCGGCGTCGACATTGGCGCGCAGCGCGGCGATCGTCGCCAGCGACACCTCGTTGCCGACTGACCTAGCGGTTTCAAAGGTCGACTTAAGCACTTTCTTAGCCTCATCGGCGCCGAGCTGGAATTTGGCAAGCGCTTCTTTCGATTGCTCGACGCCCTTTTCGGCGGCCGCGCGAAACTGATCGGTGGCCTTGCTGGGGTCGAATGGCTGGAATTCGTCGGTTTCAGCGGTTTGGCCAGACTTGTCTGTGATCTTGGACATTTCCGGATCCTTTTGGTTGGTGGTGGTTTGTTACCTGCACACAATGAACATGCATATGCCGTGCCAAAAGGGGAAATCGTTTCGGAACAACACGATGTCTCGAATGCAGCTGTGTCGTATGTCCGACATCACGCTCGGGGCACGCGTGATTGTTGCGGCAATCGAAGCGCATGTTGGAGCTGTTCACCCGGAGGCCAAAAGGGATCACGCTTCCGGAGCTGGCGGTGGTCACAAGGATCGTCGCTGAAGATGATGCCGCAAGTTTGTCCGCCATTCTGCACGACGACTACTACACCGCCATCGCCGTAGCGCGGCGCGTTGCATCGGCGTCCAGACATCAATCCAGGCGTCGTTCCCTGCGATCTGCTGGCCCGCCTTGATTGCTTCCAGGTCTCCCGCTCGACGATTCCTTTGTCGAATAGGAGGAATCCTTCGCAACGTGAGCAGAGCATGCCGTAAGACACGAATCGACCCGCGTAGATGTCAACCGTCGTGACCTTCAAGCCGTCCTGTTCGAAGACATCGATTCCGAGTGCCCGAGCCTGTTCCGTCGTCAACAGAAGGAAATCATTCGGCCCAGCGATCGTGAAGAACCGTATCGCTTCGATGCGCAGGCCGAGATGGGGCAATATGATCCAATCTCGGCCTTGGCCACTCCGGATTCCTTGTACTCGCCGTTTTCCTCCCGGTGGGCGGCATGGAAGCCGATCTTTGAAGAAGCGGACATATATCGCCGCGCGCCCGCAACCCAGATCAGGCCGCAGGCGGAAAACACCCGCTATCTGGCAGCACCATAGTCGCATAATTGCGGAATTATGGAGCAAATTCCGCAAGAATCCGATGATGTGTGGTGCACCTTCCGAAGCTCGTTTTCCGAGAGGGACCCCCAGCTGTGACGATACCCTCATTTAGCGCTTTGCAAATTCTGGTGGCTGCAAATATTTGGTTGGTGGTCGTCATCCTTGCAAGTATAGCACCTGCGTGTGTATCGCAACATCTTCCGATCACTGTCGACGGAACCAGTTACGACCTAACGCATTTGCAGGCGTTTTCGGCATCGATTCCAGGAAAGGGAATCGATCTTGGGACCGATGTCCTTGTCGATGTGGTTTTCTCAAACCACGTCTATACAGAAAGAACTAAGCATGGTGAGCAGCATCGTGCTTTTGACCACCACGGCACAAAAAGAACGTTCGATAGCGATCGATATGAGATGTCCAAGACTCTCGGCGTTGTCATCAAGTCCAAGATAGAGAACAACGAATTGACGTACGTTTCGAAAAGCTACGGCGGGGCCGACAACCTTGTTTTCGTTGAGATGAAGGATGGTCACACATGGGCTGTCGTATACTGCCTCCAGCCACTTGCTGGCGGCTGCTCCGTGCGAATGGAGATTCTTTCCTCTCACCCAAGGTGATTGACGTGCTCCCCATCTTTGGATCGCCCCGGGCAGGAACTTCCGGGGGTGTTGAAGTGCTCCCCGTCTTTGGATCGCCCGGGCCGGAACTTCCGGGGTGTCTGGCTCAGGTGGCGGAAGCCGCCGATGAGCCTTTCATGAGCGAAATCGGCGGCTTGTTGCCGATCGCGCTGTGGGGTCGGACTGTATTGTAGTCCTTACGCCATTCCTCCATTTTCAAGCGGGCGTCGTCAAGCGTCAGAAACCAGTGGGCGTTGAGGCATTCGCTGCGGAACTTGCCGTTGAAGGACTCGATGAAGGCGTTGTCCGTTGGCTTGCCCGGCCGCGAGAAGTCCAGTTCGACACCGCGCTGATAGGCCCACAAGTCGAGGTCGCGGGAGATGAACTCCGAACCCTGGTCGACCCGGATCGTCCTCGGATAGCCCACTGATCGGCAGGCCCGCTCCAGTGTGGCTACGACGTCTTCTCCCCGGTAGCTGAACCGCGGATCGACCGCGGGAGAGAAGCGCGAGAATGTGTCGATGACGGTCAGCACCCGGATCTTGCGGCCTGTCGCCAACTGGTCGTGAACGAAATCCATGGCCCAGACATCGTTGGAGTGCACGGCCTCTGTCCGGTCTTCGCGCAGCTTCGCCTTCACCCGTCGCCGTGGCGTCTTGTTGCGGATTTGCAGGCCCAACTCCTTGTAGAGGCGATAGATTCGCTTGGCGTTCACAGGCCATCCCTCCCGGCGCAGCAATACATGGACACGACGGTAGCCGTAGCGCACCCGCGTCGCTGTGATCTCCTTGATCCTGGCTTTCAAGGCAGCCTGGTCGCCGCGCTTCGACTTATAGTGATAGAGCGACGTGTCGATCAGGAACGTCGCGCATGCCCGGCGGATCGACACCTTCCAGTCCGCCCGAACCTCATCGACAAGCCCCCGGCGGCGAACAGGCTTCAGAGCTTTTTTGACAGGACATCCTGCAGCATTGCCTTGTCGAGCGTCAGGTCGGCGACGATCTTCTTCAGCCGATTGTTCTCGTCCTCGAGCTGGCGCATGCGCTTGACCTCGGACGGCGTCAAACCGCCATAGCGCTTCTTCCAGTTGTAGAACGTCGCGTCCGAGATGCCGGCCTTGCGACATACCTCCGCGACGGGCGTTCCTTCATCCGCCTGGCGCAAAATGAACGCGATCTGCGCCTCCGAGAACTTCGACTTCTTCATGGAACTCTCCTTCTCCCGTCATCGGGATCATAATTGGAAAATTCCAACTCAGAACGGTCCGAAAAACCGGAGGCACGTCATGTGCTCTGAACCCATTGTTTGGACCGCCGGAAGATGGAGTTTCCCGGCTTTTTCACGATGGCGGGCTGGTGGCGCCATCGGGATTGAGCAACGAGATTGGGACCTTGTGCCCGATCGCTTGATCGGCAAGCTCCAAATGGCTGGTCGTCCGATTACTGAGCTGCCTCGCGCGGCAAGACGTTTCGGTTGCTGACGCAGCTTTGGTCCTTTGATGAGACGGCGGCCGAGCGCGGTGACAAAGGCGCCGCGCAAACCTGAAACGGTTGCCGTATGGCTTCGCTCCTCGGCCCTTGACTAATTGGCGGCGATGTCCAGGATTTCCCGAGAGCTTAATCTTAACCGCGCAAAGGTCTGCTACGGCTGATGGAGGGGAGGGCGCTTGGACGAGAACGATCCGAAGGAAGAGCTGATCGAGACGATGTTCCGCAACGGTACAATCACCGTCGTGGGGATATTGCTTGCCTTTTAGCTCGGCTTCGTCACGCATTGGGCTGCTAACCCCATGCCATGGGGGTTTTACGACCTGCTGCCGTTGTGCCGATCCTGTTCGGCATCGCGTTGCAGATGCGGGCGCTGTCCATGGTGCTCGACATGAGTTCGCTGCGCCGACAAATCTACGAACGCGCTAACCGCATCTTCATGGCGGGCCTCATCCTGACCGCGTGCGGCGTGGGGCTGGCGATCCTGCTCGATGTCTTCGCGATGTCAGCGAAGGGCGCGCTGCCTGGCGTTTGACGGCCCGTCACTGCGCTTTGGCCCTGCCGCTCATCGGCCGACTTCCGTACGCATTCCAAGTATGAGCCCGGTCCCATGTTGAGGACTGCGCACATACAGCTTTGATTTCTTCGGTGGCCCGGCGGCCGCCGCGGACCCTGTATGCCTGCAACCTGGAGCCTGAACATGACCATCCCATTCGCCATCGTCACGACCGCCGTGCAGCATGCCGCAGCGGTTTCGCTCGTCCCGTTTCCGTCCCGAGGTTTGGAAATACGCGGCTCAGTCGCCGTCCAAACCGAGGAGGGACTGAGTTCTGGCCGCGTCCGAAAAACAGTCTAAGAGGCAGCACTTCCTGCTGTCGCCCGCGTGCCGGAAGCTCACCTTGGCAAAGGTCCGCGAGGCGACGGCCTATGGCTGGTTCAAGCGCATGCGCTGGCCGCAGACTGACGGCGAACCGTTCTGCCCGAAATGCGGCACGCTGAGCTGGTGCTCGATGAGCCGCGGCCGCTTCAAATGCTCGGACAAGGCCTGCAAGGCCGTGTTCACCGTCACGTCGAGCACGGTCTTCGCGTCACGCACGCTCAGCTTCAAGAAGATGGTCATGGCCATCTGGCTCTCGGTGAACTCGGTCAAGGGCAAGGCTGCACTCCAGCTCTCGCGCGAGATCGGCGTGCAGTTCAAGACCGCCTGGGTGATGCTCATGAAGCTACGCGAGGCGATCGCGTGGCGCAGGGAAGACATGGTGCTCAAGGGCGAAGTCGAGATCGACGGCAATACGCTGGCGGCCATATCCGACCCGAGAACAAGGCCGAAGACCGCGTCGACCGCCGGCCGAGACCGCGCTCCCTGAGCGCCAAGGCGCACAGCCGCTTCATGTTCTGGAACTGCTTCAGGCGTGGCGGCCAGACATTCACGCGCGGCATCCGCGACGAGGACGGCGGTGGGCAGCGGTCCGTGACCACGTCTCCCGCGAAGCTACTGTGATCTCCGACGAGCATGGCAGCTACAACGACCTGGCGGGCGTCAACAAGCTGAAGCGAGTGAACCACTCCAAGGCCTACCAGACCGAGGGCGGCACGAACACCAACCAGGTCGAAAGCTTCTTCTCGCGGGTGCAGCGCGCCTACCCGACCAGCCTTTGCGAGCTGTCGAGGACCGCTGAGAGACGATTTGCGATATGGGTCTGCGGGGCCTTGGCTGCGACTCCTCGGAAATGGATCCCATTCGCATTTTGTATGAAATCGCCGGCTTTTCCGGTTGGCACAAGCGTTGCAGAGCTATTTGCGATAACATTTCGCCTAATGGGTAGGACGCATGAATTGCTGCAACAAGCTGCCTGACATCGGCCGCCGTCAATTTCTAAGAGGAGGAACGTTTGCCGATGCAGGAATGGCCATACCTGTGGAACTGCCTGCGCAGACTCAGACAAAGTCTGCACTGGGGCGGGCACTCGTCGAATACCCATCGAACAGGCTGAAGCCGAACGAACCCTCGACGTCAGTTACCAGACGGCGCGGGCCGGACCGCGACATTGTCGGATTCTGGACCACGTGCCCGCACAAGGGCTTCCCATGGAACTACAACGCCGATGACCACTCCTTTAGGTGTCCCGGCCACTACTCACATAGAAAGGTAGCAGATCTGGGCCCAGTCGACGGCCAATATTCCTCAATACGAGCTGCGCATCGACGCCAAGGGCGAAATCTACGCCGAGGGAGTCGACGAGCCTCTTTACGGCTACTGAGTAACGTACTTTAAGCGAGGATTGGATCATGCCTTATAAACATATCGACCGCCTGCCGTATCTTCAATCGGTGAATTCCCGGGTGAAATATCTGTTCGTCGGCGCCACAATGGTTTTGGCGTGCTTGCCTCCGGTCGCCCGGGCTCAGGGTATCGAGGCCGGAAAGACAGTCTTCAAAAAGTGTGCCGCCTGCCACCGCGCTGATACCGACGCGAATAAGGTCGGGCCAACCTTGAAAGGCGTTGTAGGCCGGACAGCTGGGACCGTCCCGGGCTATTCATACTCGAAAGCCATGAAGGATGCGGGCGCAGCGGGCCTCGTATGGGATGAGCCGAACCTGATGGCATATTTGGCCAATCCCAAGGCGAAAGTCCCGGCGAACAAAATGGGGTTCCCTGGGCTGAAGAATCCCGAGGACGTCAAAAACGTCATCGCCTATCTCAAGAGTGTGTCAGGTTAGAAACCTTTGGCCGTTGCGTTTCGGGAACAACGCGAAGGAGGGAGCAATCGTGTTTCACGCCGTGAAACCAGTTTTGAAAGCCGACTGTTCTGTCGGCAAAGTGGCGAAGCTATCCGACGCGGCTGGTCGAGCAGGCCTGTGCTCACGCCATCAGCAACCGCAGGACGAGAATCCATCCAATACGCTTGCTCTGGCTTCGCCACGACGGTACTCATTAGGCCGCGTCCTATGGCTCTGCCCAAAATATAGCCATGCGTCGCCGCGCCCTTAATAGGTCAAAGTTGGTTAGGGTGCTCCCTCTTCCGGCAGCCTGCATTCAGCAAGGGCCGCCGACAATTGACTCATTTCGCTGAGTTTCCGGGGCGTCCCGTTTCAACGGGATGAGGGGGGATGTCACGTTGACTTCGTCCCGCCCCGCTCAAAACGCTCCGCTCTCGCTACACACGTTGCAGTGCTCCTGGTGATCGGAAGCGTTGCATAATCCGCTCCCGTTTTCGCAGCGGCACATGCGAATTCTCGGCACGGTTGTTCAATCCCTTATGCGACTGATGCTCGACGTCCGGCATCACCTGTCGCCTGGCTGCTCCATAGGAGCGCAGCTTGTCGGTGATCATGCGCTTCGGCGCGACGCCTTGCTTCTTCAGCAGCCGCGTCAGCAAGCGCTTGGCCGCTTTGGTGTTGCGGCGGTTCCAGAACCGATGCTACTGCATCCCGCGCCTGTCAGCGCAGGAAATCCCATCCTAACCGGTCGACCATGGATTTTTGCGCCCTAAAGTGCCGATTCCCTGATATCCAACGCCGAAGTTTTCCCGGCCAGTATTTGATTGCAAATCTCCTCGAGTGTGGACGTTGCAAACGTTTAAGAAGCCTTTTCTAAAGAACGCTAGATTTACCGGTTCTCAATATCGATAAGCGGAATTCATCGAATCAATAGGGTTACCGCTCAAGAGCTGGCCGCCACTGCTGCGGATAACAGCACATGCGGCATTCAAGCCCGTTTGTACCGCGCCCTCGACCCACCCGCCGGTAAAGGAGCATCCACATCCTGCGAGATACAAGCCCGTGTCTTCTGCCGGTCTTTTTGCGGTAGCGAATTGGAAAAATAACCGTTCTGGATAGATGTCTTCACCAGGATAATTGAGCTTGAAGGCACCTACTGAATATGGATCCATCAGCCAATCGTGCTGCAGGACATGACGTTCATAGTCACCGTTAGCCGGGACTAGATGACGGGCGAAATCAGGGGAAATGGTGGCCAGATCATCGACCAGACGCTGGCACCGTTCCTTTTTGTCCAGAATGGAAAGCATTTTGTTAGCATCATCTTCCCATGTATAACTTAACAGCACCACGCCCTTACCATCCGGATCATCTGGCTGATAGTCTAGGCAGTAAACCCCTCTGGCAAGGCCATCTGACAAGATGGTTGTCGGCGAGCCCTTTTTTAACCAGAACTTGTTTTCCGTCAGCATAAACAGCTTGGAAGAGCCGGTAAGGTGAGCTTCTCTGACCGCTCGCAAAACTTCGTTAGTAAGAAAGGTTCCATCCGCCGTGAGACGATGGGCCAGCTCCATAGCTCGATTGCTGGTAGTGACGATGACGCGGTCAAAAGGCACGACCTGCCCTCCTGCGCATGTCACGAGAATCTGACCGCCTTGTTTGTAAATACGGCTTACATGACCGTAGCGGACACGCTGCCGCAAACTCACACCGTTAAGCTCCTGTTCAGCCAACCGTTTCACCAACAGGGAGATCCCTCCCATAATCAGGCGCTGATCGTCCTCGTACCCGTTAATTACAAGACGCAGTATCTCAGTAAACGCGGCTTGGTACACAGGTAAAAAGCCTCCAGATCCAATCCCCAGCGATCCGAAAAGCTCAAAATCTTCCGGCCTTTTCCAAGGTACGCGCCCTGGTGGCTGCGGTCCGGTAAAGATGGTGACGAGGGCCGAATAGAAGGAGATGTCGCGAAACGAATCTAGCCAGGCCTGCCATGCGTCACGAGCTTGGTCAAAGCGATGCGACCGAAGCAAAGTTGTGATCTTCGCCGGTGCGGGCAGTTGAATCCCTTCGTGCACGTAACCGTCGCCCATCAATGCCTGCCATCCTTGATGAACGCGCCTAAACAGTGGCGGCGGAGACTCGCCGCCTGCCATAAATGACGCGCACCTCGATAGTGCACCTCGGTATCCACGATGCCCGGATCAGGGAAGGAAGCTGCGGTATCTATCCTCAATTTGTCCAGATAATGGAACAGGCAGGTTGCGCTGGCAGGAAAGCGCATAGCGCCCATCTCGGCAATGAGATGCGGTTCGCGCGGGTCGAAGATTTGTGACCAAGCCCGCCCACCCATACGATCCCGCGCCTCAAATAGCACGATGTCCGTTATTCCGGCGCGCAAAAGTTCAGTCGCCGCCACCAAGCCACTGATGCCGGCGCCCACAATGCCAACCCGCGGGCGCTGGCTGTTTTGAGCAAAGCTCCCAATACCACCTTCAGACTCGCTCAATCGCAAGAACGGTCCATAATCATACAGAAGATCGATACTCGGCAATGAATTTCTTGCGATGGTATTGTTCAGCATACCGCTCTCCGGTGATAGCTTATTTCTTGAGATCTAGTGTGGCCGCCCTCAGAACACCTCCCCCGTTAAATTGGAACGCCGCGCGGCCACAGCATAACAATTGCTGCTCACCGGAGGCGCAATTAACGGTGGGTATTAGTAGAGAGCTTGCCAGCTTCTGTGCTCAGTAATAATAATCACTGCAAACGCATCTCGCTAATCGGAGATTGACGCAATATTTATTTGGATCAGAATTGATTGCTCAGCAGAAATCCATCGCATTCCTCTCATATAGGGAAGTCGCACTCCTGCAACCGACCACGTTTCAAATACTCGCGCGCGATATATTCTATTAGTGCTTGCTAATGATCCATATTATCTATTTCTTTCTATCACTCAATTCCAACTCAGTGAATTAATATTAGGTTTCATATGTAATATAATACGCCTCCTCACTGATCAGAACCCATTTGTCCATTCTCTTCGGCCGATGGACATGATGCGCCAAGGCTGGTTTTCGAGCTTGCGCCAAGCATCGCAGCAATGGGCGACGATATCGTCATAGGATTTGAAGATGCGGTTCGACAGCCAGTTTTCGCGCATGACGAGCCAGAGGTTTTCGACCGGGTTGAGCTCCGGTGATTTCGGCGGCAGTGGCAGGATGGTGATATTCGTGGGCACGACGAGGTTGTTGGACATGTGCCACCCGGCCTGATCCATGATGAGGATGGCATGCGCGTCATCGGCCACATGGCGGGAGATTTCGGTCAGATGCTGGGTCATGGCGTATGTGTCACACCAGGGCATGGCCAGCGCTGCCGCCTTGCCGAGCTCGGGGCAGATCGCGCCGAAGATGTAGGCTGATCGGGTTCGCTGGTCGTGCGGTGCCGAAGGTTGCGTTCCACGCTTTGCCCAGCGGCGGGTGATCTTGTTCTTTTGACCGACACGGGCTTACCCGGCCACAAGGCCGCGGTGATCGGGGCGTTGAAGCTTGGATCGTTCAGCTTGACCGAGACGTATTCCTCGCCGTCGTTGGAGACCGCCTTCCAACCCGCGCCGACCTCGACGCCGTTACCGGCGATGATGCGGAAGTCCGGGGTGTCGCGCGAGACGCGCTCCTCGATGGCCCTGTCGATGGGGTTGTCTAATCGCGGTGGGGACGTCAAGTATCTTCGCGCTTGGAGATGCGTTGGCCGGGTACACGGTTGTCTTCGCGGTCAACATCGGTCGCCGCATGATGGAGCTTCGCGGGACGAGCCTTCAATGTGGACGGTGACTTTGCTGAGTCAGCGGTGCAACCCCATCAGCGGAATGGCTCGGCTCACGTCCCGGCAGGGACGCCTCAGGCGTTCAGATTCTGAACGCTATCCGGATTTACGTTGTGGGTCCTGCATTTGGATTAAAGAGCTCGCCGGTTTTAAGCATCGTATGCATTATCACCGCCAGTTTGCGCGCCACAGCCACGGCAGCTCTTTTGAAGCCGATCCTCTCCCGGAGCTGGAGACCCCATGTCCGCAGGGGGCGTTGTCAACTTAACTCGCGTTCAGGGTCGGGGAGCGCTACGCCGCGAACTGTCGGCCTGCTTGCGAACGGGGCGCGTGTTGCGGGTCCCCAGGGCGCGTGTACGCAGGCGAGGCAAGAGCTTTGTCTCGCCGGACATCATGATTAGTCAACGCCCCGCCGAAGCGGCCGATCGCGCTTTTGGCCGTTTCACAACCCAATCGATATGGACGAGGCCGCGATTGCCCTAGCGGAGGCGCTCGAAGAGGTCCGGCACAGGCTTGAGCTCTGAAGCTTTCGCCCCTTCCTCATAGGTATAGATGACGTTGACGATGATGGAGGTGATGTCGGGATATCGCGCGACTAGGTGGGCGGCTGCGTCCGTATAGTCACCGGCCGACAGCTTGTCGCCAAGGGCGGCGACGTCCCCTTCTGCGTGTCTGGGGATCTCATAAAGGGTGACAGCAAATTCCTCGTTCAGTTCTGGGTCTTGCGGCGGACACCATGCATCCATTTCGGCATAGTGGCGTTCGATCGCCGACGCCGCGTCCGCGCCACGGACCAACGCCCCATAGTCACCCTCTTGGGTCATCATCAGAAACATCTTCGTGCTCGTGAGCATCATAAACTCCATCATCATGGGAAAAAGCGGTAGGAGCGAGGGGCGAACGCCGCTCGGCCCCTCCGGGCAGTTCGATCAGGCGGCCATCTTCACGCCCTAAACGGGATCGGGTTCGCCGGCGACCTTGGCAACCTCGGGGTCGTTGACGTCGATGCCGAAAGCTTGATTATAGTTGCGGCGCCCGGCGTCGTGCTCTTCCTGCGTCATGACGTCGGCCGCGACCGTCCAGCAGATCACGTTCGCCGCGCGCGTGCGGGATTCCGAACCGGCGTCGATCGCTCCGCTGGCCTTGATGAGTACGCCCTCCCTAAGTGGTGCGTGCATCCGCCAGTCGATCTTATTCGCGCGGCTGACCGCAGTGAGTGGTATGCGGCCATCATGTTTGCGGCCCGCTGATTAAGGCTTGCGCAAACTTCCTTTATGTCTGCGTTTACGTCAAGTTCTTTTGTGTAACACCAATATTAAGTCTCCAAATGTTGAAATGTCGACACATCAATATTCTGGTTACTTATGTTCCTCTTTTTTGTAGAGCTACCGGGAGTTCTTCTTTCCTTGGTGATCCATGGCCGCAAACAAGCCTCCGTCCCGAAGCGGGCGGCGCCAAATTTCCGGTCATTTCGACACCGAGGTTGTGAAGGCGCTGAAGCGTCTCGCGCTAGAACGAGATAGCACTGTCCAAGCGCTCCTTGGCGAAGCGATCAATGATTTCCTATCGAAGAACGGGCTTCCGAGATTGGCCAACGAGAAGCCGCTACCGCGGGGTGGGGCGGCTCTGCAACGCAGAGTGACCAAGGGGTGAGGCGCTACGCACGCACGCCAAACTGTCCAGCCGGGGATGTCACGTTGTCTGCATATACACGCGTTGAGACCTGCAGCCGCTGATGTCCGCTGACCATGGCCACGGCTTTCCATTCCGCCATGGCCTGCAGGCGGTGAAGATGTGTAGCGAGAGCGCAGCGTTTTGAGCGGGGCGGGACGAAGAGATTGCGCAGAGCCGAGAAGATCGAAACGAAGCGTTGCAGTGCTCCTGGTGATCGGAAGCCTTGCATAATCCGCTCCCGTTTTCGCAGCGGCACATGCGAATTCTCGGCACGGTTGTTCAATCCCTTATGCGACCGATGCTCGACGTCCGGCATCACCTGTCGCCTGGCTGCTCCATAGGAGCGCAGCTTGTCGGTGATCATGCGCTTCGGCGCGACGCCTTGCTTCTGTTGGCAGCCGCGTCAGCAAGCGCTTGGCCGCTTTGGTGTTGCGGCGGTTCTGGACGATCTCGTCGAGCACATAGCCATCCTGGTCAACGGTCAACGGCGCGCCACAACCAGTGTTTCCTGCCGGCGATGGTGATGACGACCTCGTCCAGGTGCCAAACATCGTTTCGGCTGTGCTGCTTGCGGCGCAAGCGGCGAGCGTACTGCGGACCGAACTTGATGCCCCACCGGCGGATTGTCTCATACAAAACCACAGGATCCCGCGATCCAGCAGCATTTCCTCGAGACGCAGGCTCAAGGGGAACCTGTAGTAGAGCCAGACCGCATTGGCGATGATCTGCGGCGGGAAACGATGGCGCTTGTAGCTGACGGTTGCGGTGTTCATGACATCGGGTCTATGCCGCAAATCCCTGAACGCGAGTTAAGTTGACAATGCCCCGCCGATGTCTGCCCGCAAGCATGGAAATTCGGAAGCCCTCTACACATACAAGGCCAAGTTCGGCGGCATGGATGTTTCCGATGCGCGCTAGCTGAAGGCTTTGGAAGAGGAGAGCGCCAAGCTGAAGAAGATGCTGGCTGAGCAGATGCTGACAAATGGTGACGTCCGATGCCACGCGATGCGCTGTGGCCCCACGCTTGCGGTCGGCAATGGGTAAGCCAGCGTCGGGCATGCAAGACTCTTTTAGTCGATCGCTCGTGCGTTCGCTACACAAGCCATCCGGCCAGCGAATATGGTTGGTGTCAACAGAATGTCACAGAATATCACGGAATGTTCATGTGGCTTGGTGTAAGGTGATCTAATTCTCGGGTCGGCCTGCTTCAGATGTGGAGTGTTAGGGCTGGCTGAATACTAATGCATGACCCCATGAGGAGGAATACTGGTATGTTTCGTGTTATTTTCGCCGGACTTGGCCTTTCGTTAGCCAGCTCTGCGATGGCTTTTGAGCCTGCCTCGTTTGAGCAGTTTTCCAGCTTGGTTGGCGCATCAAGCGCGTGGACGAACGATAAAGGCTCGACCATGGTCATCTCGCTTGACTCAAATGGTGGGGTTACGGGCCAGTATGTCAATCGCGCCAAGGGCACTGGCTGCCAAAACTCTCCATATCCGATCGCGGGGCGGGTGACCGGCAATTTCATCGCCTTTTCCGTCGGCTGGAATAACGGCCTCGAGAACTGCCACTCGGCGACCGGCTGGACAGGCTATGCAGCCAAGAGCAGCAGTGGGGCACTGCAAATCGTTACAGAATGGAATTTGGCCTATCAAGGTGGATCAGGTCCTGCCGTCACGAACGGTAAAGATTTGTTCATATATACCGAGCCAAAGAAAGGCGACGCGCCAATCAAAGACTAACAATATCGAGGCTGAACCCAAAAATCCTGGTGCGGCGTTTGAGGGTACTGCGGACGTCTGCAGAAAGTCTGAGATGTCGATGCTCTGTTGACCTGACCAGGTCGCTGTAGACCACGTTCCTGTGATCGATGAATCGATTGTCATGTGACGGATGCGTTTTGTGCTGATTCAACATCTACTTTGAAGGAGAAGAGCATTGAGCGGGAATCTTCGGTCGCGGGTCTTGAAGGCTTCGGACGAGGGCGTGTCGGCGCGGCAAGCGGCGGCGCGGTTCGGCGCGGGAGTGTCCAGCGCGATCCGCTGGAGCGCGCGGGCGAAGATCGGCGAACTGGCGCCACGCCCGCAGGGCCGCCACCGCGCCTCCATCCTCGATGCGCATGAAGCCTTTATCGTGGGGCTGATCGAGGAGCGCAAGGACGTCACACTGAACTAGCCCGTCCTATTCATGAGCCTTGTGGTTCGAGCGCCGTTGAGCGTTCGGTCATGCAGGTGTGAGGCGTCTTTTTCACCGCAGCTGAGACTGGACTTTGGAACGCGCTGGAGGGTCAAGGTGTCGGTTCGGCGGGGCTTTGATGCCCCGGCGCTCATGGTCCTGCGGGCTGCAGCGTGAGAGCGATTTGTCGGAACAGGCTGGCCTCGGGACAGGCGGCGGCGAAGGCCAGGCGGATGCGCGAGACGGTTTCGATGACGCGGGCGCCGAGCTTGAGGAGCCTGAGCCGCAGCGTGGCGAACTCGGCGCTGCTGAGATGATCGGTTGTGGGCACCGCCTCGCGCAGGGTGAGCATCAGCCAGTATGCGGCGGTGTGCAGGACGAGGCGCACCTGGTTGGCAATCGGTGAGCGGCAGCTGGTGCGGTCGGAGGCAAGCTGGCTCTTGTGCATCTTGATCAGGTTTTCGGCCTGGCCGCGGGCGCAGTAGATCACGTCGTAGACATGCTCGGCGGAGGCTTTGTCGAGATTGGTGACGACGAAGCGGATGTCGAGGCCGCGGGTGGTTGCCTCGATGCGGGCGCAGACGCGACGTTGCGTCTTCCAGGATTTCGCCTTGTATCGGGTCTCGGCATAGCCGCGCAGCACCGGCTTTTGCTCGAGCGCGCGGCGGGTGCGGATATCGTCGGCGGCTTCATCAACGAGACGCTGGAGAACCTTGTTGCCGGGCAATCCGAAGAGGTAGTCGAGCGCATTGTTCTCGCACCAGGCCATGACCTCCGCCCGGCCATAGTGGCCGTCGCCGCGGACCAGGGCGGGTGGCCGGCCAGCGGGCGCGGATGCGCCTGACAAGCCGGCGCAGATGGCTGCGGATCTCCTTGCCCGTCGGGGTCTTGCCAGGACGCAGGATCATGGCGACCGGACGTCCGGTCGCGGCGTCATAGATGTGGATCGGCAGGAAGCAGCGCTCGTCGTAATGGGCGTTGAAGAGCGAGAGCTGCTGATGGCCGTGAACGACATCCACAGTGTCGTCGATGTCGAGCGTCACGCTTTTGGGCGGCGCGGCATAGCTCGACAGCCACAGATCGACCAGCACCCAGCCGAGCCGGATGACGGTGCGCAGGTCTGGCAGGTTCTCCAGGCGCGAGCAGGTCGGCTGCGAGCACAGATCAATCCCGCTGTCGGGCAGCCGCCCGCAGGCGAGCTTGAAGGCCGGATCGGTGCGCAGCCGATCGAGATCGTTGGCATCCTCGTAGCCGCATGCGATCGCAAAGATGCGGGCGCGCAGAATGTCGGCCATGGCGTGCGTCACCCGCTGTGGGTCGCGCGGATCGTGGATCGCAGCCGCCAGCCTGTCGGCCAGTTGCAGGCGTCGCTCGGCCGCGGCCAAAAGCATGACGCCACCATCCGAGGCGATGCGTCCGCCGTCAAACGCAGCTGTGATCTTCTTGCGCCCAACGGCTGGAAATGAGAGCGGCAGCAACGTATCGTCGGTCATGGCGGGTGTGGCTCGCGAGACGTGGTGGCAGGACTGGCTTAGACAACCGAATCCTACGCCAAATCAATCGCTTAGGCTACATCCGCCAACCTCTCAGACGGGTCGTCGTGCATAAGACGGGCTAAAGCGGATCGGAACGTTCAGTTGAAAACAGATATGTTCTACTGTCCCCCTGTAGGGCGAACCACCTCACACCCGGCGACCAGCAAGGACATAAGGCCTTACTGAGCACCCACCGCAAAGGTCGGTAAAACTCATTTTGGTCCCGTCGTTGGCGGGCGGCCCCTGCCCGCCGCCGCAGCGCGAGCCGATCGGCGGGACGGACTAGGGGAGCTTCACCAGCGAGGTTTCGATCTCAGGCGTCCCCGAAATAACACAAATGCACCCGATCGTCTGACAGCGCAACGCCTGAAACGGGTGAAGGATAACTCGAGCGACAGCGCAACGCATCGATCCTAAAGCGTTCGCGGCGGCATCGTCCCCGCGCTCAATCCCTCATGCACTTCATCGTTGCATGGGACGCATCGCCGGCGTGATGAGCCCTGCATTCGCCGAATATCCGAACGCAATTCACGGGCAAATGAAGGAACTGTTGAGATATTGGAGGATAGATGGGAATGGGCGGAGGTCGAGTTTGGATCGACACTAAGGAATTCAGGGGCTTCGGAAAGCGTGCTGACAATGTCGGCAGGGCAAGACAGATCAGGGCCATTGTCGCTCCACCTCCAAGGCGAACTCCAGCGGACTACGGCTTCTACGCGGTGCTTGGTCTGCTTGTCCTTGCCACCATCGGATTCGTCGGCCTTATGCTGAAACGTTCCAGCATGCCCGTTGAGAAGACGGCTGCCGTCAGTGCCGTCGTGGAACCGCCATATGACGGTGGTTTGGTTACAGCGCCGACTCGCGTCGATCGGACGGGCGAGCCTGATGTGACGTACATGGTCCAGAAAAGTGGCCTATGAAGGTGCGGGCGTCGTCAACGTGATCAGCTCACGCCGCAGCGCCAACACAGGCATCTGGTTCACGCAGGCCAGGTACGACTGCAACAAAGGAACGCTTTTCAACCTTGCTGGTGGCGAGAGTCAGGTCGCTATGTCGACCAAAGGCGCGGACTACAAGTGGAGCTATCTGGTGGACGGCTCCTCTGCAACGATGTTAGCGCGGTTCGCTTGTTCCAAGGCTGGGTTGAAGCTGTATGTCGCGGGTTGAGGGATCGGTTGGCAATGGTCGCGGCTCAGACGCCGAGATCGTGGACGCAATTCGTAATCACATGCAGGCGGTCCTTTGCTTCCTGCATTTCGCCTATGGTGAAGCGCCGCCGACTTCCGTCATGCATCAAGCAGACGACCGCCGCTTCCTCGCCGCGCCATGGATTTGCTGAGGCCGACGACAAGCCGTGCGCTAAACGGTTCCCGCGCCCTGGCTATCGCGTATGCAGGCCAGCCGCATGATGAACGGCATATCATCATGCAGTCTGGCTTTACTTACAGGGTTCCCTTGAGCCTGCGTCTGGTCGCGGAAATGCTGCTGCAGCGCGGGATCGTGGTTTCGTATGAGACAATCCGCGGTGGGCATCAAGGTCGGGCCGGATTGCGCTCGCCGCTTGCGCCATATGGATGAGTTGTCATCACCATCGCTGGCAAGAGACACTGGTTGTGGCGCGCCGTCGGCCAGGACGGCTACGGCCTCGACGAGATCGTCCAGACCCGCCGCAACACCAAGGTGCCAAGCGCTTGCTGAGGTGGCCGTTGAAGAAGCAGGTTCTGCGCCGAAACGCGTGGTCGCTGACAAGCTGCACACCTATGGAGCGGCCAAGCGTCAAGTGATACCGGCCGTCGAACATCGATCCCACAAAGGCCTCAACAATCGCGCCGAGAATGCGCACGTGCCATTGCGAAAACGGGAGCGGACGATGCAGGGCTTCCGATCTCCAAGAGCACTGCAACGCTTCCTCTCGATCTTCTCGGCTCTGCGCAATCTCTTCGTCCCACCCCACTCAAAACGCGCCGCTCTCGCCACCCGCATCTCCGCCTGAAGGCCTTCGCCGACTGGAAAGCCGTGACTGTGATCAGCTGACATCGACGGCCATAGGCCCTTAACGCATTGCAGACAACGTGACATCGCCATCGCAACTATTGGCTACGCGACAACCGTTGGGAGCGGCCCTTCATGGCTACCGCGGACGACAGTGTCGGGTTTACGACGATGTCGAAGATCGGACATAGATGGGGTCTGCTCAACACATTGTAATTCAAGACTTCATTCCTTTGGCATGATTAGTGCTGCAGATGATCCGCAAACGTTGCACGCAACCGATACAATGAGGTGAGCGTCTTACGGATGCTTTGCGTTAACGGTCCATCAGTCTTCAAGGGGTGGCGGCCGCGCGGGCGCTGGCGCACGCCGGCCATCCCGATAGCCATCGAGCCTGTCTGCGTAGAACAGGAAGCAGGATGAAAGTGAGATCAGCATGAACTCGAAAATGAATGCGCATTTGAAATGTTTGGCCCAAGCAACTGCCATCGCCTTGCTCTGGAAGGTCAGCGCTACATCGGCGCACGAAGGTATGTGGATGCCGGGGCAGATTGCGGAAGTGGGCGCGGCCATGCGCGAGGATGGGCTCCAACTCGATCCCGCCCAGTTGCGCCGTCTGGACACTGGTCCACTCAACGCGATCGTATCACTGGGCGGATGTTCCGCCTCATTCGTCAGTCCACAAGGGCTGGTCGCAACCAACCATCACTGCGTGTTCGGATCCATCCAGTACAACAGCAAGGAGGGACAGGACTATCTGACAAACGGCTTTCTGGCGAAGAGCCTGGGTGACGAATTGCCCGCAGAGCCCGGCAGCCGCATCTATGTGATCGAGGATATCCGGGATGTAACCGCCGACATGCTAAAGGGCGTCTCGGACAAGCTGAACGGCTTTGCCCGCTATCAGCAGCTCGACACGAACCGCAAGGCGCTGATCGCCGCATGTGAAGGACAGCCCAATCGCCGCTGCGACGTAGGGTCCTATTATGGCGGCGCCTCCTACTATCTCCAACAGAAGCTCGAAATACAGGACGTGCGCCTCGTGTATGCGCCCGCGCTCGGCATCGGTAACTTCGGCGGTGAAACGGACAATTGGATGTGGCCGCGCCACACAGGCGACTTCGGCTTTTATCGCGCCTATGTCGCTCCTGACGGCTCCTCCCGGCCTTACGCGCGCGACAATGTCCCCTACGGGCCGAAGAGCTGGCTGCGCATCGCCTCAAAAGGTGTGCAAGAAGGCGATTTCGTGATGGTCGCCGGCTTTCCCGGAGCAACCAATCGGTTCCTCACCGCGGATGAAGTCCGGTTCAGCTTCGCGGACTATGAACCGCTGCTGCAGCGTTTGTTGTCGGATTATGCGGCCCAGATCAACCAAGCCACGGCAGGTAATCGCGAAGCGCAGATCCGCTACGCCGCCATCCTGCGAGGCGTTGAAAACTACAAGAAGAAGCTGGCGGGCGATCTTGCCGGCGCCGACGCAATCGGGCTCGACGCGCGCAAGGCCATCGAGGAGAAAGCTTTTTGCGACTGGGTCGCAGACGATCCCGCGCGGCAGGCGCGCTATGGCGCAGCAATCCGCGAACTGGACGCCATGGTGGCCGAGAATAGCCGTGCCTCGCTCAAGGGGCTGCGGCAGGCGCTGCTGAACCGCGCGCAAATCCTCTCGTCCGCGCGCACTCTCTATCGCTGGGCGAAGGAACACGAGAAGCCCGATGAAGACCGTGAAAGCGGCTTTCAAGATCGTGACCGTAACGAGACCCTCGATCAACTGACGCAGATCGAACTCCGCTATCTGCCCGACATCGATCGCAAGCTGTTCGAGGCCGCGCTCGATGAGTATCGTCGGCTAGACGCAAAGGATCGCGATACTGCGTTCGAGACCGCTTTGGACCAAATTGGCCTTGACCGAGTTTATGCAGAGACCAAACTCGCCGACACGGCCACGCGGCTCGGCTGGCTCGGCAAGCCGGCTACTGCCTTCGAGGCGTCGGATGATCCTTTCATTAAGCTGGCGGTCGCGCTCTATCCCGGCGACATAGCTGCGGAGCGGGCGAAGAAAGACCGCGCCGGCCGCACGCAGGCGCCCCGCGCGACCTATATGCAGGGCCTGCGAGCCTATCGGCAGGCAATCGACCAGCCCGTGTATCCTGACGCGAATGGATCGCTGCGCCTCACCTGGGGCAAGGTGACAGGGCGAACGCGTGACGGGCAGATTTGGACGCCCTTCACCACGGCCGAGGGACTTCTGGCCAAGCACACTGGCAGGGGCGAGTTCGATGCGCCGGATGGGGTGGTTGCCGCGATTCGGGTCAAGGATTATGGCCCCTATGTCGCGCCAGCGCTGGGCACGTTGCCGGTCGACTTCATGTCCACGGTCGACATCACCAACGGCAACAGCGGCTCGGCGACGCTGAACGGGCGTGGCGAGTTCGTGGGTCTCGCGTTCGACGGCACGCTTGAGGGGGTGATCTCGGACTGGGCCCCCGACGCGGACCGCAATCGCAGCATCCATGTCGACAGTCGCTTCATGATCTGGACCATGGACAAGATCGACGGCGCGGGCCGGTTGCTCAAGGAAATGGGAGTGCGGCGGGCGCCGCGCTCCTGAGCGGATAAATAGAAAACGTTGTTAACACAGTGGCGCGGGCTACAGGTTCGGTGAAGACAGCCGATGCGGGAGGGAGCAATTCGGTTTCCGTATGGGAGGACGACCCCGGATCGGGGGTGCTTGTTAGCCGACCCATTCCAGACCTTTCCAAGAAGCCTCTTGCCTTTCGGTTTCCCAAGCCTGCTCCGGAGCCAAGCGTATACCCTCCCGGAGCGGCCGATTTCAGGTATTGGACTGCAGCGGAAGCGTTGCGACGAGGCGCAGATTTCTGGTCCGCGCGCGTTCCGCTGACGAAGTGGCGGGTCGGCGCGACCCTAAAGGTCATCCTAGACGAAGAAGTCGGTCTCAACGCCTATTATGATCGTACGGCACTTAACTTCTTCTACGACCCCTCTCCAACAGGCACCGTCTATTCGGGAGAGAGTCCGGATGTGGTTTGCCACGAGATGGGACACGCGGTGTTGGACTCCTTCAAGCCGGAGTTGTGGGACGTAGGCAGCCAGGAAGTCGCGGCATTCCATGAATCTTTCGCAGACATCAGCGCCATCTTGTCGGCTATCCAGCTACCGTCGCTCCGCACCGGCATACTGCAGGATACAGGCGGCCGTCTGTACAGGAACTCGCGGCTTTCTCGCCTCGCTGAGCAGCTCGGCGCGGCCATCCGCGCGCAGCGTCCGGACGCTGTAGACGCGGACTGCCTGCGGAATGCAGTGAATTCCTTCGCGTACCTAGACCCGACGACCATCCCCAACTCCGCTCCGGCAGAACACCTTTCCTCCGAGCCGCACTCGTTCTCGCGAGTTTTTACAGGCGCGTTCTTCGAATCGCTGGGTGCGGCCCTTTCTGCCAAGTCGCAAAATCCGGCGATGCCGACGGAGGCTGAATTGCTATCAGTTGCAAGCGATCTGGCTGGCATTCTCATTAGCGCGATCAAAGCTTCGCCGGTGGTGTCCAACTGGTACGCCCAAGTTGCCGCGAATATGGTGATCGCAGCTGGCTCGGTGGATGCCAGATACCCGCCGATCATCAAAGCAATCTACGTGCGTCGTTTGATCCTTTCTCTGCACTCCGCAGCAAGCATTGCCTCTGTCCCGCCGATTGTCGGTGCGCCTGCTGCCGCGCAGGAAGAGCTGGCCGAGATAGCGTTGCCCGCAGACCACTACGGCATTAGCGGGGTGCTCTTCGTCAAGACGCCATCACAGAGTTGCCGTTTCGTCGCATTAAGCGCCGCCGGCGACTTGTCGTCGATACAGCCTCTGGGTGCAGAGACCGCGGCTCAGGTGTTCGTCGACGATCTATTTAGCCGAGGTCGTGTGGACTATGGCGAGGTGGTCTTGCCCGAGGCTCGGCTGGACCACGGACATAGGCTAAAGTCACATCGGCTGGTGAAGACCCCCGGGGGCGCGCGCTTGGCTAGGCTGCTATTCGATTGCGACTGCGGATGCCAATGATAAGATGGACAATATGATATGGAAGTTGATTAAGGAGAGCGAAGGTGCCATCCAAAAGGGAGGCTGGTGTAATGGTCCCGGACGACGCCGACAAAGCGGCGTTCGTGCGGGGTTTGATCGAACGGGGCGAAGCCCTAGAGGCCAATCCCGACGGCTCTTTGCCTCCTGGGGCCACCCATCTGATTGTCGGCAAGACAGAGAACGGGCTGCCGATCGTAAGGCGCGCCAAGTTTAGCGCGTTCTAGCGCCTAAAATCTGACGCTTGGTTCGATAGATCCCTTTGCGTCGATGTCGGACGACCCGGACTTCGAGTAGATGATAGATTCCACGATCATCCTCGCCATCAATATGCTTCGGGCGCTAAAAGGGGCTGAGGATCACGCCCTTGGCCATTCCCGCGGCGGCCCCACCGATGTACATATGGCCTTCAGAGGTCTGGCTGCCCGGTGCGCTTCACCTTGACCGCCGGCCACAGGGTGATTGCCTGCAGGCCCATGCCCTGAGCGACGGCTTGCCCGCCAAAGTCGTTATGGTCGATACTGCCAATGACGCAGATCGCCTGCACGCTAAGTGATCGCGGAAAAAGACGCCGTGGCGGTCATCGCCACACAACCCGTCTCCTGCTCAAAAATACCCTATCAACAAGCACCCCTACGCCACCTGATCGAATGTTACTTCGCTAAGGCCAAACAGTTCCGACGCTTCGCAACTCCCTTCCCCGCTTCGAGAAAACCGCTAGGAAGTATCTCGGTGCGTCACCCTCGCAGAACTCCTAGTCTAGGAGATTAGAGCACCGCGTATCGATCGGGTAACAAGGCCCCTACTGTCGGATATTCGACAGTGTGTCCGAAACGAGACACGCCACGCTCAGAGTTACCGCGTTGTCCCGGCATCAAAGTTTCGATTGGCGCGAGATTTGCTGATTGACAGTCGCTCTTACGCTCTTGGGCGAACCCAAGATCTAGTGATGCTCTGGCGGAGGAGTGAAAACTCTGGCACAAAATGGAGCGCCAAAATGACCACACCGATTCAGCAGTTGACAAACCAGGTCGACGACAGCGCCGGCCCCAAATACCAGCCGCCTTGGGATTTTCTGACCACCGACACGAATACAGGCGTGGGCGGGAAGTACATCTACATTGGCTATATCCTGGGTGACAGCAATCCTGTGACATCGATCAACTTCGTTGCGTACGACGGAGCGCAATCGAATCCGCCCTCTGGTTGGCAATGGACTGGCCAAGACCTCAAACAAGGAGCAGGCGGGAAATACATTTACATGATCTGGAAAAACGGCGAATCAAGCAAGAAGCCCATCACAGCCCTCCAACTGCTTGTAACCAATCAATCCACACAGCCAGCTATCGCCGGGTATGAGGCAATCAATCAAGATCTGAATCAAGGTGCGGGTGGACCTTACATTTGGCCGTATTACAGCACGACAATTTCGATGCAACAGAAGGAAGAGGCCATCCTGGCAAAAGCATAGGCGAGCCATGGCCACGCTGCGTTAGCGCCGCAGTCAGCGGCGGCGCAGACGCGTACTACTTTACAATCCGCCCTTGAGAACATTGCGCACGGACGGCGTTTGTTTCACTTGGCGAAGATGAAGCACCGACCATTCCCCATGGATTTACCTCGGGGCTTTCTCCCACACTGACGTATACAGCGCTGATCGCGACGACCTTCCCCGCTGGTATTTCACACCTCCGCGCCTCGGCGTCGGGGTCGAAACAGACGCAGTCCGGCGGATTCTTGGCTTCCAAGTTTTTTGGGATCATGCGGCGCGCGGGAATTAGGTGCGTGGGTATTGAGGCGGATGGTCGTCGATACGTGTGACAAGGCCATAGATGCCGATTCTCAATTCTTGTGCAGCTTCAACTCGACCTGATCTGTCAGAAGGCTGCGCTCGATCTCAGCGGCGATAGGCTCTGCGTCAACCCATAAATGTGCGGCAACAGGCTGGTGGCAGGTTTAATTTTCCAATGCCCTCTCAGGCGGGTATTTCGCTGACGTAAAACGACGTACCGAGCGGTGCCGGCAACATGGTGTCTCGATCCCGAGCAACAATACTGTCGTTATAGGCCCAAATTGTCGCCTATCAAACAGACGCACTAAATGCGAAACGGTGCGCAGCCCTCATTGAAAAAAAGAAAAAAGAAGCGCGACGCAAAGGTGCGCCCGCCCGAATTGGGTATCAGCGCGCAGCTACGTCCTGAGATTGGTACGTCACTTGCTTGGTCAATTTTGCCGTTGTGAAGGGTTTCTCCACAACCAACGGAGATGACGAAGGCAATTGGCCCAGAAGTGCCGAATTGATCGGCGCGACTGAAGAGTTGGGCTGAAGGGCTGCGGGCGTAACGTGCCGAAGGGAGATTAACTATGTCGCAAGCTGAGGTAGAGCGATTCGTCGACGATCTGGCGAAAGACGACAGTCTGCTCGAAAAGGTAAAACCGTATGCTACGGGTCTCGCATCGGTTGTGGCGGTCGGAAAGAACCACGGCTACAATTTCACACTCGATGAGGCTAAGAGTTACATTCAATCGCGAAGCCCACGCGAGTTGACCGATAAGCAGCTCGATGCGATCGTCGGCGGCAAGCATCATTCGAGCGTTGCGACCTCGACCAAAGTTGTGCAGACCACAGTCGTCGCTACCTCCGCTGTGGAGGCAGTGGAGGTAGCTACGACTGTCACTTCGACAGCGGAGGTAGCGACGACTGTCACTGCGGCAGCCGAAGCCGTTGTAGTCGTCGCTGCGGTCCTGATATGACCACGCGCGTTCAAGTGTGGCGCATCCACCCATACTCGACGAGTATGTGTGAAGAAAACTCAAAATCAGGCCACTCGTCGGAGAGATCATGGGATCCTTTGGCAGCTGGCCTGCGAAAACGCGGCTTCAAAAGGCCCGCCCGTAATCTCATGACACACGCTGCTACCGAACACTACCGACAGATCTTTGACCGACGCACCCCCGGACAGCTTCGCACGTTGGCGCATATCAAGCGCTTCATGGAACGCCTGGTCGGTGACGAGGCGTTCCGCAGCGCGCTTTTAGAGAATGTTGACATCCCTCGAACGGTAAGCGAGCGCTACGGCATCGAAGTTGACCCGATGGAGATGCTGCCGCTCTGGCGCAGTAGCCACCTGAAATACCGCTTCAAGCCGGAGTGTGCATCGTGGCCGCTGGCTGTGATGTGGGACGAGTATATGCGCGAGATGATGCGCCATCGCGACCTCCTGCGCGACCAAGGCGAAATGTCGATGATCAACCCTCGCTTTCATACCTGGCGTGCGCGCCAAATCCGGCGCTGCAACGGCGAATTGGGAGGATCGGCGCCGTCGATTACGCACCCCGTCATCGCTTTCGAGCTCAGCGAAGGCTGCACCGTCGGTTGCTGGTTCTGTGGCCTCTCGGCGGACCGTTTCAAGGGTTATTATGAATATAGCGAGGAGCATGCGGATTTTTGGCGCGGCGTGGTCGGTGTTGCGACCGAGATGTTTGGTTCCGCAGCCCGCACGGGCTTCTGCTATTGGGCCACAGATCCGATCGACAACCCGGACTACGACCGCTTTCTGTTCGACTACTATCAAATCACAGGCGCATTGCCACAAACGACGACGGCCTCCCCGCTCAAGGATCAGGCACTCACCAGGCGCGTGCTCGAACTGTTCAAACGCTGCGGGGACGTGACGAACCGTTTCTCCGTGCTAAGCACGAACCATCTCAATCAGATTCACGCGGCGTTTTCGCCCGAGGACCTGATGGGGGTCGAACTTATCCTGCAGGGCAAGGAGGCGCTGACCGCAAAAGCTTTCGCTGGGCGCGCACTCGCGCGGAAGGAGAAACTCAGGGCAGCCAACAACGACGATGCAATCGCGTTGCTGGATCGCGATCACACGACGATCGCCTGCGTTTCCGGCTTCCTCGTAAACATGCCGCGGGGACGAGTACAATTGGTGACGCCGGTACCAGGGAGCAAACGCTGGCCTCTCGGCTACCGCATCCTGGATGAGCGTTTCTTCAGGACGCCCGACGAGTTCCGTGACGGGCTCCAGAGCATCATCGACGAGCATATGCTCGAGAGCCCACCTCCCAACCTGCCGATCCGCTTCCGCGGAGACCTGCACTACGAGGCCGGGAACCCGCACTTCCACCTCCGCTCACGCAACATTGAACACCGGATACTCGACGACGTCGCTCCGATCTCCGTTGGCGATCTGATCGCGTGCGGCGACTGCACAGCGTCGGAGTTGGCTGTGCGCGTCATAGCTGACGGAGCGAGCGCCCTTGCAGTCGCCGATCTGCTAGACCAGTTGTACACGGCGGGGGTGATCGAAGAGGACCTCGACGACCGCTTTGCCTGGCAGACCAGCGAGGGGATAACGAGCCGCATCGAAGCGGCCAAAGACGCGGCCTCCCGCACGGGCGTCGACCATGCCGACTCGCCTTGAGATACTGGACTACGTCAGCCTAAAGGAGGTACGGCATCTTACCTATCCGGCAGTGTGGCGCGTGGTGACGAGCCGTTTCGCATCCACGGTCCGCGGCGTCGCGGCGCGCACAACCGACGTGACCGCAGGCCTTGCCCTGGCCGTGCCAGGCCCTTCCGGGCAGTTCGAACTCCTTTCAGTCTACGTCCTGCCTATGCTCCGCGGAATGGGCTTTGGCAGTTCCATGCTGGACGCGATCGAAGGGGAGTTCCGCCGTCTCGGCTTCAGGCTAGGCATTCATTTCCTGCGCGTCGGCGAGCACAATCAGGACGCCGCATGCTTTTTCGTGAAGAACGGCTGGACCCGACCCGTAGTCAACAAACTGGTCTGCCACACAACCGTGCCGCTGGCGTTCGAGACACCGTGGCTTGTCGAGGCGCGCCTGCCGGCCCGCTACCGCATCGTTGGCTGGCGGTCGATCGGCGCCGACCAGCGAACGATGATCCGGGATTTCGACGAAGCCGGCGTGAATGACGACGTCAATCCGTTCATCTACGAGGAGGATAGTGACCCGCACACGAGCTTGGCGCTCGTTGATGCCGACGGCGGAACGGTGCGTGGCTGGGCGATCACCCACCGGCTCGACACCAGCACTTTGCGCTGGACCTGCTCGTTCATCCATCCCAGTCTCCAGGCAATGGCCTTGGTGCGGCCGCTGTGGCTCGAAGTAACGCGCCGCCAGCGCGCTTTTCCCGAACTGGTCAACATCATGTTCACGGTTCCGGTCACGGAGCCACGCATGGCTCGCTTTGCACTCCGGCGCATGAGACCGTGGCTAAGCGGCCTCGCCTATGCCTGCATCACCATGAAAAGAGTGGCATGAGATGAGCGCCGATGTGCAGATCGTCTTAGTCAACATGCCGATGTCGGCAATTGAACGGCCGTCACTGGCGCTTGGTCTGCTAAAGTCGGTGCTGACCCGGGCCGGACTGCGATCCAAGATAGTGTATGCCAACATCTGGTTCCTGGAATACGCGGGCCTCGCCGACTACAATATGCTTGAGGGTTCCCCCCCTGAGGATGCGCTTGTTGACTGGCTGTTCGCCGGCATCGCTTTTCCTGACTTCGAAGCAGACCACGATGTCTTCCTCGACCGCTATTTCGAGCGCAATCCGATACACCCTAACAAAGGTTTGGCCGAGCGTCGTGCCCATTTCCGCGAGTTGCGCTCGCTTATCGGCGGCTTCATCGACTGGACAGCCGACAAGATACTGGAGCAACGGCCGGCCATGGTCGGGTGCACCTCGACTTTCACCCAGCATGTTCCCTCGCTCGCGTTGCTGCGCCGACTGAGCGAGCGCTCACCGGGCCTAGTAACTCTCATGGGTGGCGCAAACTGCGAATCGGTCATGGGGCGTAACACTCACGCGCGTTTCCCGTGGGTTGACTACGTCGTGTCGGGTGAAGCTGACGCACTGATCGGCGCCCTGTGTTGCGACATCCTCAATCACGGTAGAGACATTCCATCGGCCGACCTGCCATTCGGCGTTTTCGGTCCAGGGCATCGCGAGGCCGGCTATCCCGCCACGTCGATGGGCGACTTGGTGCCCCGCGCAGTGGTCGAGAACATGGATAATCTGCCGCTGCCCGATTTCTCGGACTATTTTGCCGAACTTGGGCGATCGCTCTACGCCGACCGCGTCTATCCCGGGCTGCCGATGGAGTTCTCTCGCGGCTGCTGGTGGGGGGCGCGCAGCCCCTGCACGTTCTGCGGACTGAACGGCGGATCGATGACCTATCGCCAGAAACCGGCCGGGCAGGCCGCAGAGGAGATGATAGAGATGTCGGCGCGCTACGGCTCGTCGCGCATCGAAGCGGTCGACAACATTCTGGCCCTTGACTACGTCGAAAAGACCCTGCCTCGCCTCACCGCCCTACCCGACAAGCTTGCGATCTTCTTCGAAGTCAAAGCCAATCTGAAGCGCCATGAAGTCGAGAAGTTGGCTGCCGCCGGCGTCCGCTGGATCCAGCCAGGTATCGAGAGCCTGGATACCCGTGCTTTGAAGCTGATGGGCAAGGGAACGACGTCAGCGCACAATGTTCAGCTCTTGAAATGGTGCCGCCAGTATGGCGTGCGGGTCAGTTGGAGCATACTGTGGGGCTTTCCCGGAGAGAGCGACGCCTGGTATGGCGAAATGGCCTCCTGGCTGCCGCTGCTGCATCATCTCCAGCCAGGACATGCGGTGCGGTTGCGCTACCAGCGCTACAGCCCCTATCATCGCGCAGCCGACAAACATGGGCTGAAGCTGCGCCCGGCCGCCTCCTATCGCTCCGTCTATCCGCTCTCGGAGCCCGATCTCGCGGATCAGGTCTACTACTTCGAAGACTGTGAAGACAGCGATGTCGGCGGCCATTTCGCTGCGCGCGACGCGAACCGCCGCCCGGGGCTGCATGCCGTTACCCAGGGTATCGATGCCTGGCTGAAAGCCTGGTACGAGCCGAAGCTGCCCATGCTGTCGATGCGCGACAGCGGCGACGAGATCACGGTCGAGGACACGCGCGCCATAGCAGTGGAGCCTGAACACCGGGTCAAAAGCCTCGCACGCGAAATTCTCCTAGCTGCGGACGAAGGCATGCCAGACGCCCGTCTGCGCGAACGGCTGAGCACGGCGAATGTGATGCAGACCGAGATCGACGAGGCGATAGCCGACATGATCGCTCGCAAGCTGATCGTGCGGCTGGACGCGCGGCTGGTTGGGCTCCCGCTCTGGAATCCCTATACACCAATGCCCGCGCCGACCGCGTTTCCGGGAGGCTATTTCGACCGACGTGTCATGCCCGTAAGGCCGCCACGTGAATGAGGACAACTGCCATTTGCATATTCGCAGGGCGACAGCCGTTGGTGTTCTCAGCTGCCTGGGGAGAGAAAATGCTGAAACCTGTGACGACGAGCGCAGAGAGCCCACGTGCCCTTCGTGATCCTGAGCATTTGAACCAAGCGATCCAACTCACATCGCGGTCGACGTGGATTCTGCTTGTTGCACTCGCGCTTTTCGTAGCTGGCGCGGTGGCTTGGGGGCTTCTTGGCCGGCTCGCCTTCCATGCCAGGGGTCAAGGCGTCATTCTGCTCGATCGCAGCGTCGTTGCCGACGTGGTAGCCCGGACAGGGGGCACAGTCGCGCAAATTCACGTCAAACCCGGGGACATGGTCACCCGCGGCGATCTTCTGGTCACGGTTAAGCTCGACGAGGTCGCGGAGCGCCTTGAGCAGGCGCGGATCGCTGTCCAAGCGCAACGCGCGGAGTCTGAAAATTACGACAAGACTTCGCATGCAGATGTGGAGCGGCGCAGGCAGACTCTCAACCAAGAGATTTCATCGCTTAAGGCCAGCCTTGCAGATGCAGAGAAGAACCGCGAGATGATTCAAGGCCTGTACGAGGGCTTTGTGACGGAAGTGAAGCGCGGTTTTGCCACCCGCATCCAGGAACAGCTTGAGTTCGACCGCCTCATCGACGTGCAGCGCTCCATCCGTCAAATGACCGACCAGATTCGGAAGTTACAAACTGAGGAGATCGAATTCGAAGACTTGGTTCATCGCAGCCTAACCGAACTGCGCATAAAGGTCATCGACGCGGAAGCCAGCTACCGTGATCTACAGGTGCAATTCAAGGTCGGCTCCGCGATCCGCAGCCCGGTCGACGGCACGGTCAGTGAGATTACAACCCAGCCCAATGCGACGATTGCCGCTGGAATGAACCTGATCACGGTCGAATCCGGTACTTTGGAGAGACGCATGATCGTTCACGCCTACTTGCCGATCGACCAAGGCAAGCGCGTGGTTCCCGGCATGCATGCACTTATCAGTCCTTCGTCCATCGATGAACAAATCTACGGGTCGATCAGGGGCCAGGTCAGCCAAGTGAGCCTGCTGCCGGTGTCCCGGGGTGACTTACTGGCCGTGCTCGGTAACGAGGCGCTCGTCAACACGATGATGGGCGCTGGCGCTCCGGTGCGCATCGAGATCGAGCTTGAGGCAGATCCGGATACAAGGGACGGCTTACACTGGACGTCTGCCGCCCGTCCGCTGACAGAGGTGACGCCCGGCACGACCGCCGCCGTCAAAATCGTAGTGGACCGCGTCAATCCTCTCTCCCTTGTGCTGCCGATCGTGCGGACATGGACGCGTTTGTGACCAGCCGTGAGTTCACCCTGCGGCTGCGGCGGGCTGTCGCTACGCCAACAGTGTTGCAGATGGAGGCGGACTGCGGCGCTGCGGCGCTGTCCATGATCCTGGGGCATTTCCACCGTTTTGTCCCGTTGGACGAACTGCGCCAAGCCTGCGGCGTCTCGCGTGACGGTGCGCGCGCCAGCAATATAGTCAAGGCGGCGCGGGACTATGGCCTAGAGGCGCGCGGGCAGCAGTTGCCGATTGAAGCGCTCAGCTCGCTTGCACTGCCATTCATCGCCCACTGGTCGGCCGACCACTTCGTCGTAGTCGAAGGCCGGTCAGGTCGCGGTGTGCGAATCAACGACCCGGCGCTCGGCCGACGCATTGTCGGTCACGAAGAATTCTACGAAAACTATTCGGGCGTCGCGCTAGAGTTCAAGCGCGGACCCGATTTCAAACCAGGCGGCTACAGGCAGGGTATGCTGCGCACCCTGTTCGGCTGGACATCTGGGTCAAGAGCCGCGCTCGTAGTGATGGCGGCCACGACCGTCATGCTTGCGCTGCCGTCGATTCTGCTTCCTGCGCTCATCAAAGTGTTCGTCGACGAGGTCTTGGTACGCCGATTCGACACCTGGCTGTTTCCCATCATCGTGGCCCTGCTGTTCGGAGTCGCACTGGCGGCCACCGTCACTTGGCTGCAACAACGCGTGTTAATGCGTCTACAGCTGAAATTGGCAGTGATGATCGGTGCGCGCTTCCTCTGGCACGTGCTGCGCCTCCCCCTGCTGTTCCTTACGCAGAGCCAGCACGGCGACATCGTCACCCGCGCGCACTCGGCCAATCAGCTTGCCATTCTGGTTTCCGGTCCCCTGCCGACCGCGGCCGCCCAGTTCGCAATGGTGATCGTCTATGCAGGCGTGATGGCGGTCTACAGCCTGCCACTCACCATCGTCTCGATTTTGTTGGTGGCCTGCAACCTCGCTGCTGTGGGACTTGTGCGCCGCAGATTGAAGGACAGCAACATGGTCATCCTCAATATAAGCGCAAAAATAGCCGCCGCCGCGATGTCCGGCCTTCAGTCGATCGAGACCATTAAGGCCATGGGCTCCGAGTCGGATTTCTTCCGTATTTGGTCGGGCTACCAGGCGCGCGCGGTGAACCAGTTCCAGTCGCGCGAACGCATCTCCCTGTGGCTAGGGGCGGCGCCGACCCTGATCGGGCAAATCATGACGGCAACGGTTCTCTGCTTCGGCGCGGTCCTGATTATCTGGGGCGAGATGACCATAGGCGGACTACTGGCGTTCCAGATGCTGCTCGGCAGCTTCATGACCCCCTTGCAGCAGATCGTCGACCTCAGCCTTCAGCTTCAGGAGGCAAAGGGCCACTGGGCGCGGCTCGAGGACATCCTTGCGGCGAAGAGCGATCCGCTGATCGAGGGGCGTCCGGCGAAGACGACAGCACCGGCAGCGGCAGCGGAACCGCCCCAACAACTCTCCGGGCGAGTCGAGGTTGGTGACCTAAGTTTTGCCTACGGCGCCTTCGACTTGCCCGTACTGCACGACATCAACCTGAAGGTCGAGCCGGGGCAGCGAGTCGCCTTCGTGGGTGGCAGCGGCAGCGGCAAGTCGACCCTGGTTCATCTTATGCTCGGTCTCTACACGCCGCGCTCGGGAAGCGTGCTCTACGATGACTGCCCGGTTGCCGAGGTGCCCCGCGACGTCTTCACCTCGAACGTCGCTTGGGTGGATCAGGACATCCGCCTGTTCGAGAGCACAATTCAAGACAACCTCGCCTTGTTCAATCGTGCTACCAGCCCGGCATCGATCGTGCGCGGGGCGCGGGACGCTTGTATTCACGAAACGATTCTGGGACGTCCCGGCGGATATGAGGGCATACTGACCGAGGGGGGCACCAATCTGAGCGGAGGCCAGCGCCAGCGCCTCGAGATTGCCCGCGCCCTCGCCCGCAACCCGAGGATTCTGGTGCTGGACGAGGCGACTGCCGCGCTCGATGCCGTCACCGAAGCGCAGATTGACCAGAACATGCGGCTGAGGGGCATGACATGCCTTATCGTTGCTCAGCGGCTCAGTACCATTCGTGACTGTGATCAGATCTTCGTGCTCGAGAATGGTACCATTGTCGAAAGAGGCACGCATGAAGAGCTCAAGGCGGCCAACGGCGTCTATGCCGGCCTTGTGGGGGCTGGATGAACATCGTCGACGTCCTCCTGAACAATAGCGCCCGGCTCAATGCGATCATAACGCAGAGTTGGAAGGCACCCGGATCGACGCTCGCGTCGGCGCTGGGCATTGCCGAACAGCGCCGGATCGTGGGCGGAAACAACACGCTCGATGTCACGACAGTGGACCGGATATGGCTCGTGCTTTCGGGATCCGTCGAAGTATTTCTTGTGGACAGGCACGGCCGGTACCCGTTTCTGTCAGTCGAGGCGGGTGGGCTGATCGATTCCCTGCCAGCCGGCGACGAGTTCCGCTTCATCGGCGTGCCATCAGCCGACACTGAGATCGTCGAGACGACGCGCAAGGCGCTGTGGGAGCTTGCGTCGAACGCAGAGGCCCGACCGGCGCTCGAACAGGCCCAGCGCGGCTGGCTTACGTTGCTGGCCCGATGGCAGACCGGGCCGTCCCGCCAAGACGCGGGCTTGGCACTTACCGAAACGGCCGTAAGGGCCGCTATCGCCAGCCGTGCTGGGGAACTTGCCCAGAATTCCGCGGCGCATGAAGCAGCACGCCTCACGGCGGAAGGCGATTTCGCCACGGAATTGGGCAACCTCGTTGATCTGATAAGCATCAAAACGACGGTCGAAGGCAGTGAGGAAACCGAGACGATCGCCATGATCGTTGCCCGCGTGGCACGCGCGCTCGGCCATCCAGCGCTGTCGCCATGTCGCAATCAGATCACGACACCCCCGCTGGCCCTGGCCATCGATGAGATCGCCCGGGACAACCACCTACAGTATCGGGCACTGATCTTGCAGGACCGTTGGTGGGAAAACGACCTCGGCCCGCTGCTAGCGACGGTCGGAACGGAGTCCGCCCCCTGCGCTCTGATCCGCTCCGGCAATCGCTACCTGTGTTACGGCCGTGGCGCCCCGCAGCCAGTGGATGCCAAGACCGGCGCAACGATCAACTGCACCGCCTACGCCTTCTATATCCCGCTTCCTGAGGGCATGCCAACCGGTTGGCGCATCCTGCGCTTCGGCCTGCATAACTGCCGTGCCGACGTGCTCGCCATCATCGCTACGATGGTTCTGACCGGCCTTTTCTCACTCGCCTCCCCGACGGTCCTCGGCTGGCTGCTGGACCCGATCATTCCAGATGCCGAACTCGACCAAGTCGGCGTGATCAGCGCTCTGCTGCTACTTTTGGCGCTCGGCATGACCAGCACAAATCTCGTGGAGTCGCTGAGCAGCCTGAGATTGGAGGCGCGCGCGGACAACCGCATCCAGGCCGCTGTGTGGATCAGGCTCCTCAACCTGCAGGCGCCATTCTTCCACAGCTTCACGGCCGGCGACCTCGCCAGTCGCGCCGATGGCATCAACGTCACCCGCAAGCTGATCAGCCGATCGTTCATGACGTTCTTCTCGGGCTCTGTGTCGATGATCTTCAGTGTCGGCCTGATGCTCTACTTCGAATGGCGCGTGACCTTGCTAGTGGTGCTCGTCTCGGCGCTGTTCGCGGGCGTTGCCTTTCTGATCGGCAAGAGCATCCTGAGCTACAATTTCGAATCGCTCGAGCTGTCGGGAAAGCAGCAGGGCACTGTCCTGCAGCTGCTGGGCTCTGTCGCGAAGTTGCGGGTGGCCGGCGCCGAGCGCGAGGCGTTCCTCATTTGGCTCCGCACCTACCGCCGCACGGTGACCCTCAGCCTGCGGCAGAGCATCCTGAGCAATCGTCTCTATATTCTGCGATCTGGCTTCGGACCGATGATGACCGTGGTCGTGCTGGTTGTTCTGGGTGCGCACAGCGGAAACCTGTTCGCCTTCTTCCGCTCGACGAACGACCCGCGTCCCTATACGCCGCTGATGTCGGTCGCCGAGTTTGCGAGCTTCAACGTTGCTCTTGGCCAGTTCGTCAGCGCAGTCATGTCGCTGACCCGCGCGTCGCTGTTCATCGTCATGCTGCAACCCTACTTCCAGCGCGTCCGTCCGATCCTCGAGGCGAAGGAGGAACGGATCGGTCAGGGCAGCCGGTTCTCGCAGCTGAGCGGAGAGATCGAGTTGCGCGACGTGCGTTTCCGTTATGCGCCGGACGCGCCCCTTGTTCTCAAGGGCCTGTCGATGCGCATCCCGGCCGAGCGCTTTGTTGCCTTGGTCGGCTCATCCGGCGCTGGCAAGTCGTCCATCATCCGGCTCTTGCTGGGCTTCGACGTCCCCGAGTCGGGCAATATTTATCTCGACGGTACCGACCTCCGCTTTGTCGATCTCCAGGATATGCGGCGTCAATACGGCGTCGTGCTGCAAAACGGCCGCCTGCTAGCAGGCTCGATCTACGACAACATTGCAGCCGGCCTCCCGCTTTCCGAAGACGAGGCAATGGAGGCGCTGCGTATTGCCGCCCTCGATGAGGTGGTCAAGGATCTCCCCATGGGCCTACACACCGCCATCGCCGAGGGCGGCGTGACGTTCTCCGGAGGCCAGCGCCAGCGGCTGCTGATTGCGCGCGCTGTCACACGCAAACCGCGCGTCGTGATCATGGACGAGGCCACGAGCGCGCTCGACAATGTCACGCAGCGTCGCGTCATGGACAATCTGCGCAGCCTCCAGTGCACCCGGGTCGTCATCGCTCAGCGGATCTCAACTCTGGAGTCAGCCGACCTGGTCTACGTTATCGATGACGGCCGCATAACTGAAAGCGGCAGTTATCTCGAGCTGTTGCAAAAGGGGCGGCTCTTCAAGCAGCTCGCACAACGCCAGCTTCTCTAAAAAGGAAGTGTGCCGCTGCTCGTAGCAGCTTCAGACGCGGGATGGTGTGCACATCGTCTGACGGGCACCTGCACGCTGGTTGCTCCTGATCGGCTGGACGTTGCGGGGTTCTGTTGCAAATTTTTGTTGAACTGAAGCAAGAAGAGATGGCGGGCGGTGCTTATGCGGCGGCGAGGATATCGAACTGCTCGGCCAATGACGGATTTGGGTTGAAGGCGAACCTCGCCTGTCGTTTGCGCATCATGTGAAGCATTTCGATGCCGTCGAGGATGATGCTTGCGGCTGCGGGAGATTTGAAGCCGAGCATCGGCCGAACACGGCGCTTGATCCGCCGATGGTCCTGCTCGATCCGGTTGTTCAAGTATTGGCTTTGGCGGATTCGGATCGGCTTCGGTCGGCGCCTGCAGCGATCCTGCAATCGATGTGTCGTATCGCAGGAAACGATCGCCTCCTGGTTGGTCTGGCTACCATCGATGACGACACGATCGGGACGCCCATGGCGCTCCAGCGCTTTCCTGAAGAAACGCTTGGCCGCCGGCAAATCCCGATGTTCGCTGAAATAGAATTCGACCGTGTCGCCGACGCTGTCGATAGCGCGGTAGAGATACATCCACTGCCCTCGGACCTTGATGTAGGTTTCATCAACATGCCATTTGCCGGTCGCTGCGCGCTTGCGCCGGTTGAAGCGCTCCAGCAGCAAGGGCGAAAAGTGAACAACCCAGCGATGGATCGTCGAATGATCGACGCTAATGCCACGCTCGGCCATCCATCTCCTTCAGATCGCGCGGCTCAGTCCATATGCCAGATACCAGCGAACGCACACCAGGATGACCGATCGGTCGAAATGCCGGCCTCTGAACATCACAAACCTCCGAAAAAAATGTCGGAGGTCACTTGCCAGACAACCCGTAACGAAAAAATTTGCAACAGAACCGGTTGTAGTGGGCGTCGATCGGGAAGGTATAATCCGCATGATTGCCATCAGTGATCTAGCCGTTCGCATAGAGCGTCTCAAGATAAGGATTGTCAGACACCAGCACGTGTTGGCGAACTTCTCGGCGGCTGCCTGGAATGTCTTGGCCACCCGATTCATCTCCTCAAAATTGTCGGCTCCCTCGAAGCGGGAGATTTCGACCATGGTGAGGTCACAGTGGGGCGGTGGCGGCTCCGCTGCCGCGGTGGCTCACCAGGTGGCATATCTACATGATCCCGACGAAGACCATGGGAACATCGTCCGGCTTTGACCCGCCACCAGAACACGGCTTCATCTTCTCCCGCCTTAGCTGCGCCGGCCAGGTATGACGAGCGGCCGCCGCTGACCTGCATGGCACGCCAGACGGTCGGGAAGCCAATACTCTGCCTGTACGAGCAGCGGAGTTTGACAATGAATAGACGTATCGCGCAGGCCCGGATGTCATGCCATTCTTGTGGCGGACGGCCGTGATCATGTCTGGACAAGCCGCGTGTGTCGCCGCCCGTTCATCGTCATTTACGCGAACAACTCCTTATAACCGGTGGTCATCATCCAGTTCGCCCGATCGAGATGGCTTCTCGCGGCTTTCCGCGCGCGCACCGGCTCTTCCGCCGGATCGATGCCGAGGATGACCTGCGCCATCTCCTCATAACTGGCATCGTCAGCGGAAGCGTCCAGGAACCTCAAGTAGGTCTTGAAGTGCTCCTTGTCGTAGACGGTGAGGCTGTCCGACCAAGGGACTTCGTCTTGAAGACCTGGCTCAACGTCTGTGTATTTCATCACGATATCGGGCTCCGGAAACAACTGGTCGAAGATTTCGCTTCGACAGGCTACCCGGACCGAGGGGAATATCGTCCTCAAGGCGACATTCCGATCATCGTCTGCAAGTGCCCGCTCGAAGCCAGAACGCTCCTTTGGCGATGCAACTCCAGGTTAGGGATGAACTGCTAAAAGCTCAAGACTGTTCGGCTGGCCGTCGATACCCTGCCGACTGCTCGGCCGTTAATTTCACATAATTTCACATTCCAAATAAGCAAAAGTCGGCCCAGAGCTGACGGCCGAAACGCGCTAAGGCATTGGGATGCGCCGCAATGCGGGCCAGGCTTCCGGGCCGATTCCGCCACGTTAGCAGCTCCATTTGCGATCGCGGCAATTCGGATTGGCGCGGGCGCCATGTGCTCCGACCCTGAGGGCTGTCCCGGTCGGCGCGAGCTATCGCTCACGGGCGATCAAGTCATCGGCTTTCGGAATGACCGGCGACGCTTGGTCTCAACGATTATGCCGGTCGGGCTGTCGGCCGTATTCTTCGCCTTGAACACGGCGGTTCGCTTCGGTTTTGGTTTGGGTGGCGCTTGAGGCTCTACCCTTGGCTCCGGCGTTTGCTTGCCCTTTTGTTTGTCCTTGCGGGAGCAAAGCAAAGCCTTGGCGGTCACCGCGTCCGCATCCGAGACCACGCCGGCCGGCTTGCCATCGAGATTGACCCGTGCGGCGCCGGCATCCAGGCTCGCCAAGTATTTGGCCATCTTGGTATACGCCAGCAGGGCTCTCCTCAATTCATCATCGGACAGTTCGCCGTCGAGCACCCGAATGTCATGATGGATGCCGATCTTGAGCGGCCTGGGCGCTTTAGGATTGAAGGCCGCCGGCCACTTGGCCGACAGATAGCGGAAAAGCTGTGCAGGCGATTTGCCTCGGCTACAGCTCAACATCATAAGCCTCGCCCCATTGTTTTCGTTTGCAATTCGGACCTTCCTAGCACGGATATATGCAATGATTTGGAAAAATGAGCATTCGCCCCGCAGGGCAAGCGGGCGCCTCCTCATTCGGACACGCGAAGTGCCTGGTGGGCCGAGCAGGATCGGCACCAATCACGCCGAGCCGTCCCGATAGAGTTCACAGCCATACATCAGGGTCGGTGGAATGCTGTTCCCCCATATCTCCGCCAGCTCATTGACCCTTGGCAGCGCATCTCAAACGCCGGCAGCGAAAAAGACTCGACGGCCCTCCGCGGAGGGCCGTCAGCGAGTAGGACCCAAAACCGTCGCGGCTTCTCTGACCCGTTCGGCCGTTCCGTCGTACCAGGGCGTCGCGTAGCGCGAAAGCTAATCAGGCGACCGTTCCGTGATCTAGGCCGGATCGACGCCGTCCTGGGACAGGAAGGCAGGCGAATGGCTGGCAAAAAGCGTTCCGCCACAACCCGGCGTCGATCACCAGAACCTGGCGCGGGCGCGGCGGAACTGCCGGGCGGCGGCCATTCCGGAATAGCTGCCGCCGATGACAATAGGCGCAGCGAAATTCAGAAGGTTGTGGGCGACAGGCTTCGGACTCCCATTCGATTGCCGCCTCGGCTCATGCCTTGACGGGCAATATTCGAGGATGTTTGCACATCACGTTCATGGTTGCCACCATGGAGCGCCTCAGAAGCGGCGCCCAATCGGAAACATTAGGACCTCCGCGTTTTGGCTCGGCTGCCTGAACTCCTCGACGACAACTGCCTCAATTAGCAGATCCAAGGCTTCGCGCCCCCTCTGGCTCATCGGATCATCGCCTCGCAGGTAATGATATGCTCGATCTAGATGCACTCGCGCGGCGGAAAAATCGCTTGTCATTTTACCCTCTCAGTTGCCGCCCGCGTTAGCCGTCTACGAGGTGAGGGTCGCGCAATCGTCAATATCCTTAGACGTATTTGATTTAAATCGCAGTAAGCGCGTAGGCGTCCCCACGTAGCGTGCAGGCGGTTGATCGCTCATTTTCAGCATGAATCATGCGGAGAATCCTATGAGCGACAGTATGAGCCATCATCGAACATTCGAGATTTTGACGGCGGAGCCTGTGCCGTCCCGACGCAAGCCGCGCCATCGGTCGGACGAAGAGAAGGCACGGCTTGTCGCCGAAGCGTTCTCGCCAGGGGGCAATGTCTCGGCGGTTGCGCGTTCCGAGGGGCTGGACCCCTCGCAGCTCTATGCGTGGCGCCGCAAGGCGCTTTCGTCGGGCATGGTTGCGCCACTGACGGAGGGAGCGAGCAAGCCGGCGAAGTTCACGCGCTTTGAAGCGGTGGGCAGCGACACGGTGGAAATCGTCATTGGCGACGCAGTGGTGCGCGCCGGCGGCGATGTCGATCCCGATCGCCTGGCGAGGATCATCCGCGCGGTTCGTAAGGCATGATCGCTTCCGGTGTGGTGGTTTACGTGTCGTGCCAGCCGGTCGACTTCCGCAAGGGCGCGGCATCTTTGATGGCGCTGGTCAGGGATGGCGGCCTGGACCCATTCTCGGGGGCACTTCACGTATTCCGTTCGAAGCGTGCGGACCGGGTTCGCATCGTGTGGTGGGACGGCAGCGGGGTTTGTCTTTATTCGAAGACTCTGGAAGATCACAGCTTCTGCTGGCCGGGGATATCGGCCGCGCGCATGCGTCTCGACCACGCCCAGTTGATGGCGCTTCTGGCCGGACTGGACTGGAAAAAGATTCGTCCGGCCAGGGTCAGGCGGCCGTTATCGACGGGCTGAAACCGGCCTGCGGCAAGATGAATCATGCGGCTGGAACGGTTGGGAAAGCGGCTGTTTTTGTGCTCTGTTGCTTGCCATGGTTCTACCGGGTCTTGCCCTTCCCGACGACGTTGATGCGCTGAAGGCGATGATCCTTTCCATGGCTCGCGAGCAGGCTGCAAGCGAGGCCCGGATCGCAGTCGCCGACGCTCGGATCGCAGCATCTGAGGCGGAGGTCGCCCGGCTGAAAGCTGTCGAGAAAAGCGCCAGCGAGCGGATCGCCAATCTCACGTCAATCCTGAAAGTTTTACAGCGCACGCAACATGGCACGCGTTCCGAGCGGCTACGCCTGGCCATCGACGACGAGCAGGCCTCCTTTGCCTTCGAAGAGGTCGAGACCGGCCTTTCGGAAATCCGGAGCGAACTCGACCGCGCGGTCGGGAACAAGCCGAAGCGCGCCCCGCGTCCGCGCAAGGGCTTTGCTGCCCACCTCGAACGCATCGAGGAGGTCGTCGAGCCGGAAATCCCGGCCGACTGCGAGGGGCTTGAAAAGGTTCTGATCGGCGAGGATCGATCCGAGCGGCTGGACGTCGTGCCGCCGAAGTTCCAGGTCATCGTCACGCGCCGTCCCAAATACGCCTTCCGGGGCCGTGACGGCGTGGTCCAGGCTCTGGCGCCGGCGCACATCATCGAAAGCGGGCTGCCGACGGAGCGGCTGCTCGCCTATATCGCCGTCTCCAAATACGCCGACGGCCTCCCGCTTTATCGGCAGGAGGCGATCTATCTGCGCGACGGCGTCGAGATCAGCCGGTCGTTGATGGCGCAGTGGATGGGGCATCTGGGCTTCGAGCTGCAGATGCTTGCTGATTACATACTGGAGCGCATCAAGGAGGGCGAAAGGGTCTTCGCCGACGAGACGACCTTGCCCACCCTTGCCCCTGGTTCCGGGAAAACCACGAAAGCCTGGTTGTGGGCCTACGCACGGGATGACCGACCCTATGGCGGAACCAGTCCGCCAATGGTTGCCTATCGTTTTGAAGACAGCAGAGGTGCGGATTGCGTGGCGCGCCACCTCGCCGGATTCAGCGGTATCCTGCAAGTGGATGGCTACTCGGCCTATACCAACCTGGTCAAGGCACGGGCCAAAGCCGGCAGCAATGAAACAATCCGGCTCGCCGGGTGCTGGGCTCACCTGCGGCGCAAATTCTACGACCTGCACATCAGCGGGGTCTCGCAGGCCGCGACGGATTCGATCATCGCCATGACCGAATTGTGGAAGGTCGAGGACGAGGTCCGCGGCAAGGATGCCGGAAGCCGCGCCGCGCTACGTCAGGAAAAGTCCGTGGCCATTGTCGCGAGCCTCTTCGATCTATGGGAAGCGGAACTGGGCAAGGTCTCCGGAAAATCCAAGACCGCCGAGGCGATCCGCTACGCGCTCACCCGGCGGGAGGCGCTGGAACGCTTTCTGATGGACGGTCGCATCGAAATCGACTCCAATATCGTCGAGCGTGCAATCAGGCCCCAGACGATCACGCGAAAGAATAGTCTATTCGCCGGCAGCCACGGCGGTGGACGAACCTGGGCGACGGTAGCCACCTTGCTGCAAACCTGCAAAATGAACAGCGTCGATCCGCTCGACTGGCTCTCGCAGACCTTGACCCGCATCGCTCAAGGCTGGCCGGCATCCGAAATCGAAATGCTCATGCCTTGGAACTTTAGGCCTGACGTTATCGGCTGACCGCTTACAAATCGCAGATAATCCGGGAGAAACCAAACACCGGCTTGTTCTATGCGAGAGCTCCTTGATTATGTCGCCGGCGGGCCCGGTGGACTCTGCAATAGGGTTGCCAAGCGAGCCCTGCCAATGCGTCCCCAGCATCATCCATAAGCCCTCCCGAGTTTCTGGTCAGTCGAGCCATGGCACGCGCAGGCTTGCGGCGGCAATCAGCCGGATGGCGAAGATCGCGGCGAAGGCGGCAGCAAATCGGAAGCAGACTCCCGTTTGTGCGGTCGGGCATTGATTCCTAGATAGGAAATTCCGCCATTACATCTCGCTGATGGGACAGCTTGCAAACGCAAATGCAGCGCGCCCTCTTGATTGACACCCTAAACAGCGAAATCGTCATCCAGTGACCCATGAACGCAATAACGCCGGCACATTGTCCGGGACATATGGGTTAGTCCCGGCGCCAAGAGACCTATGTGGTCGCTCTTCTCGCCGAATAGAAGCTGAGGAATGCCGCGCAGTTAACGGCTCGTTAATCATGCGGGGCGTAGCCAAGAAGCGTCACATCACCTACCCAATCACAGGTGACCTTAAAGACCCGGCACCCAGATCGTGCCGAGTCTTTTTGTTAGGGTAGCCTGATCCAATTGAGCGGGTCAGGAATAATGTCGCAGTACGGGCATCAGGAAGCTTCTTGTCACCGACTTCATAAAGCCGACTGGAGCTGCAACCACTTGACTAGGAATGCCCTCCGAGCTTGACGGTGTCAGGCCCGGAACGCGCCTTGTTGGCCGTGTGCCAGTCCCTGACCGACAGCGGATTGCGACATGACAACTTCTCCACACCGGAGGTAACCGTGGCGAAAGTGCCGGCGCGTGAGCGCCAGGGAAGGCTGGTTAAAGAGGCGGCCCGCTTGCAGGACTCGAACTCATGGATGACCGAGCCTCCGCATCCTCGAGGCCCATTGCTTGGCGGACGCCATTATGGCGTTCTGCGTTCTGTCTTATCGCTGTGCCATTTGCCGCACAGGATGCCCGTAACGACATTGTTTCCCGCGTGAGGTGAAGCGATGCGAGCAGGGTAGAGTGACGCGCGGCAGGGAGGGCAGGAGGCCCTAGCAAAGGCTGAAACTCGGTGAGAAATGATCCACCGGCACCTGCCCGGATCACCTCGCAAAAGTGGCGGGTGGGGACCTGGAATCAAGCTGACATTGCGAGATTTTCGCGGCCATGGCGGCTTCGCTGTTTGCTGTCCGCGGGGGCGAGGCGCATTAGCTGGGCCAGCGGCGGATGCACGCGAACCGCGGGGATGACGAACACGACCTTCGCTGGCTAGGACTGCGGCACCGCGAACCCAATGTTGGGGGCTCTACGCCGCTCGATCTGGCGAGGCACGGCGGTCGATGCGGCCCGCAGAACCCGCGCTACCGCGAGGCGCTGCCATCTCGACATAGGTGCTGCCGACTTGCAGAACACTGCACTATGTGCGAACGAACGCATCGCGACATGCCCCCCCCTGTAACCGCTTCCGCGCTGTTCTTGATTGACCAGGCGCAGTTCGACGCCGGGCGGCTAGCGCTCGGCCGATGTGTCGGGCGCCAGCAAAGTAGAAATGTTGCATGGCGGTGGGGACGGCCACAACGTGAGAGCCCGATTCGGGCGTCAGCTGGTCGGGATTGCCAGCCCGACCGGGGTAACCGTTCAGTCAGGCACCCCTCGGCTTAGAGAAAAGCGTGTCTGGCCGAATGGTCGGGGTCGCGGCGTTGAATTTCGGCTTTGACCGACACCCAACCCTCGCCGACGGTTACAAGAGCGCGGGCGAATCCGTAGAGGTGGTGACAAAGGTCTGGGAAAATTGGGAGGGTGATGCGCTCATCGCGAGCCGGAGGCGCCGGTCTGCCAAACTAGTGGTCGTAGGGAATCGGGTCCACGCTCTCAGTTAGGAGGAGCATGATCCAAAAACCTTGCGAGCTCAGTTCCTGTCCCGCGTAGTGCCTATTTGTGTGCGCTATTCTGCCATACGCCTAATGAGATTGTCCCACCTGATGACCGTCCCTAACTTGGCTGAGATCGAAGCCAAGAGCTGGCAGGCAACAGGAGTGACCATGAAGAACATTATGAGGATTGGGGACGGTGGAGATGGTAGGGCATCGTAAACTTAAAGAGCGCGAGGCGGTCGTAGGGCATCGTCAACTTAACGAAGCTTGGATACCGATGTGCGATGACGGGCTATGACAGAGCGTGACCCACTCTACCGCCGCCACCGCTTTCCCGCCGAGATCATCGCCCATGCTGTCTGGCTCTATTTCCGTTTTCCTCTCAGTTTGCGAATGGTCGAGGACTTGCTGGCGGCACGAGGGATTATTGTCTCGCATCAGACAGTCCGGCTTTGGGCAGAGAAATTCGGGCGGACCTTTGCCAGCGAGATCCGCCGCCGCTCAGCGGGTCGGCTGGGTGACAAGTGGCATCTCGACGAGGCCGTCGTTTCGATCCGCGGCAAGAAGCACTGGCTCTGGCGCGCCGTCGATCAGGACGGTTTCGTCCTGGAGGTTCTGGTGCAAAGTCGTCGCAATGCCAAGGCGGCCAAGCGTCTGATGCGCAAGCTGTTGAAGGGCCAAGGCCGCGCGCCGCGCGTGATGATCACCGACAAGCTTCGGTCTTACGACGCTGCAAAGCGAGAGATCATGCCGGGGGTCGAACACCGTTCGCATAAAGGCTTGAACAATCGGGCGGAGAACTCCCATCAGCCAGTCCGGCGACGGGAACGGATCATGAAACGCTACAAGTCACAACGCCATTTGCAGCGCTTCGTCTCAATTCATGATCCGATTGCCAACCTGTTTCACATCCCCCGCCACGAAATCTCCTCCAGCCATCATCGCGAACTGCGTTCAGAGGCAATGAACCTGTGGGCAAAAATCGCGCGGGCTTGAACCGCCGTGGGGCAAGCGGGCTACGACCGCCTCGCGCTCTTTAAGTTTACGATGCCATGCGTTGAGTAGTGCGGTTCGAACAGATCATGGCGCTCTTCAATGACCATCAGCGCGGTCAAACCGAAAGCTGCGCAGCATGCCGCCGCGAGCGCTTTAGGATCGATGGGGTATCATGTCGCTCAAGGTTTCTGCACCCGTTTGAGGCGTTGCGCTGTCAGGCGATCCAGGCGCATTTGCGTTATTTCGGGACTGCCTGAGATCGAAACCTTTGCTGATGAAGCTCCATTTAGTTTCAACCAAACCAGCCTCGCTCGTCCGTCCCACATCGGCTTGCGCTGCGACGGCGGGGCAGGGAGGAGGCCCCCCCAATTGACGGGACCGAATGCGTTTCCCCGACCACTCCGGTGACATGAAGAGAGGCCGCGTAAACGGCCTCTCTTCATCGTTCCTCCACACGGCAGATCACATGATGGCTACCGTCCAGCGATGGCCTGAAGCGGTACCTGCAACAACCGTACCACTAGCCAGAATCATCTTATTTTCTCCTTTGTAAGGGTCGAGCCCAACGTGTTCCGTTGCCCACGGAGAGCGATCGGTAACCGAGACGGTTCTCTCAGGGGGGAAAGGGTGCCGCGAGCCCGCCGAACCGAAAGGTTGTGGAGGTCCTATCGTCCACGATCTTGACTCCCGGGAGGACGAAGCAGCGCATGGAGGTGTTCCATGTGACTCGTTAACCACCCGCTTCGCGTTCTCGTCGTCCGCAGCCCCCTTGCCGAGTTCCTCGGCCAAGCCCCTTCACGCCCTTGATCCGTTGCGCTTGAGGCGATCCGCGGCGAGCGGACGACTGCGGAACTCGCGACGAACCACCAGCTTTCAGCCGCACCAGATCACGCAGTGGAAACGGCAAGCCATCGAGAATCTGGCCATGTCGTTCGACGACAAGGGTGCTCATACGCAGATCGCCCCGGGAAGCCGAGGTGAGGTCGGAAGCGGGCCACCGCCATCATGTCGAGTCGGACTGTCCGCGCTGTTCGCTCATAGCCTAATGTCCTTCAAGCTGGCGATTTCGATCCCTTCAGCCCCGAAGGCCTCGCTGACATTGATCTTCCCCAGGCGGTCCCACTTCTTCGCCACCCCGAAGTCGAGGTCCAACTGGTCCTCTATGTCAGCGATCCGACATTGGCGCAGTTCGAAACGGCCCGGATCGATGGCCTCCTCGGGTAGTGACGCGATCAGGTCGGACTGATCGAGCACGAAGCCCACCGCACCCGGATCCTCTGTCCCGTCGCGCCAAATCACTATCTTGTAGAAACTCAGCGGCACAAGTGCGTCGTGTAGCGGCTTGTCCTGCTCACCAAAGATGGGGCCGTTGAAGACCGTCAAACGGGCACGCTGCGCTTCCCCCTGCTCGGAGATGAAGTTTTCCAGGTCTCCCCAGAGGTCCAGCCCGGCACCGGTGTATTCGTCCGGCCGGTTGAATAAAAAATATTGTGGAGCCGAGTTGGTGTAGAAGAACGTGTCGTCATTGGCGGCAACGGCATCCTCGAATGTGTCACCCCAAGCGACATCGTCCCGCCGTGTCAGGTGTCCCCTGTCGTAGTCATTGTAGTCATAGAAGCGGTCGCCGAGCTGATCCGCGAATTCGATCCGCGGGTCCTTTCTCCAGGTGCTACGACCATCCTTCCGGCCTGCGGTTTCCTTCGCAGCGAAGTTCAGATTGCAGGCCGATACATAGGCCAGGCGCCGTTTCGCACAGAGGATGACGCTGTAGTTGTGATAGCGCAGTTCGGTCCGATCATCCGGTCGAGCGGGCCGGGGAACGACTAAAGCACCACCACCGAATTTCGACTCTGCCTTGACCTTGGGCAAGGAAACGGAAACTCCCAGGAACTTGCGGGCGTAACCATCGCGATCGGCGAAATCCTGCGCCTCTAATTTCTTTTCGAGCAACTCGGCCGGAAGTCGCGGGCGCGGCTTTCGTGCCGGTGCGGACCGATTGCCGACCCGGCCTAGAGAAAGGGTTATCTTCAGCGGGACCTCGATAGTGGCCGACGGCACCCATCTGTCCTTCGATATTTCCCGGTCGGGACCGCTGCGTCTCCCGGACGACACTTCGCGAACGTCTTTGGTGGGATTCAGCTTGTCCACGACGCTCTCGGGGACCCGGATAGCCGCGAAGGTTTCCATGGATGCTGTGGCCGACATGGCTTCATTCAGGTAGGCTCGCTTCTCCTTTTCCAGGGGCGCGCTTTCGATCGCTGCAACGAGGCTGGAAATCCGCACGGCCTCATTCGCGACCCATTTGATTTCCTCGACAGAGTGCTGCTCCTTGTCCCAGATGCGGTCATCTTTTCTGAGCCAGTTCCCTTGGCTGTCGATCGCGGGCACGCCGCTATGGTGAAGCCCGACGACCTCCCATCCATCATTCATCACAGGTGCCCCTGAGGAGCCTTTCTCCGTATTGCCTTCATAATGCAGGAACGGTCCGAGGCCTTCGGCGGCAGTCCTCATATCGAGAACCCGGTTGTTGCGGATCACGACCTGCTTTTCCCGGCCACGGGGATGCTGGACGATGTTGAGGTAGTCCTCCTCCGAGATCGTGATCTTTCCCTGGGCGCCATTGAGCGGAAGCCATCCGTATGTGGAAATCTCGACGCCTTGGGTGCTTTTCACAGCAACCGCCACGAGCGCGTAGTCGAGCGTGTGGTCATTCAGGAAGAAGCGCTTCGGCTCGAGCGCGAACTCCTGAGGCTGCTTCACCGGACCGAAGCGGTTCTGCTCGTAGTCCATCTGAACGACGCATCGATCCGCAAGCTCCGCCGAGGTGAGGACGTGCTCATTGGTCAGAAGCAATCCCGGACCGACGAGGAAGCCAGTGCCTCGTGCGCGAAGGATTCCCTTAGCACGCATAAGCACGCGCCCGACACTTCGGGCGGCCGCCGAGCCCCGGTCCAGAAACTCCACGGAAAGAAAGTCGCGGGCACCCGTGATAACCTCGTGAACGATCTGGTCGCTGAGCTCTGCGATAGTCACGGGCAAGGGGCGCTCCACGAACTTCCTCAAGACGGAACTTTCCGGCGGGAGCATTCCCCTGCCGGACTTCCGGACATCGCTGATGATATTGTTCAATCGCGCAACCAGGCGATCCGGACTGTCCGCCGCCAGAACCTCATGTCTGGTCAGCGCGTCAGTGCGCGCTTCGCGAATCCTTGTGCGGTTCTTCCATCGCGCGGCGGCAGCCTCTGCATTCGCTAACAGCGCTCCATCGATTTCGTCATCCATCGCCATACCATCCTCCACGGTAACCGAACAAAAGGCATCCGATATCCTCGCAAACCTCATTTCTTCCTGGACTTTGACGCCCCACAGCGCCCGGCTGCGGCGAAGGCCAGTGCCTGCAAAGACGTCATGATCGTCACACAGGGATCCCAAAACTCCTTCTCGGTGTCGATGTCGATCCGCTGCCGTCACCTGTCAGGAGCGAGCCGGTCGGGTCTAACCGCTCACCAAGTTGGCGCCCGAGTTTCCTCCCGCGCACCTTTGCGATCGGCTTTATCAAGCGGCGGGACAACCGAGCGCCGTGTTGCCCACCCTCGTCAGCGTTGCGAGATTGTGGGGTCCCCACATGCGGTGAACTGGTTACAGGCTTGGCCGTTTCGGTTCCCAGGGAAGACGGATCCGCTTGAATTGGTCTCGCGGTGGTGATTGCCTGTTCGGTTAGGCTGTTCATGGAGGAACTCCTGCCCGTTCGTGCCATAGGTAGCTGTTTTCATCCAAGCAACTGCCGCGCAGGCAACTGCCGCGCCAAACCGGAAAACTAATTAATTACAACAAACGATCACGCTGATAGCGCAGTGTCTCAATGTCGAAGTTGTCACAAAACGGACAACGCCTGCGACTGCCGAGCACCAGAACGCTTCAGAATGGTAGGCGGAAGTTCGCGGAGACGGAAGTCGTGCTGGCCAATACGCCGGATTTCGACGGCGCGATCGAAAAGTGCTGGGCTAGGCGCGATAAGCGACTGTCGACATGGATGCTGCGATTGCGGTCCGCGTCGGGGGCCCAGTCCGAGATCACCCCCTCAAGCGTGCCGTCGAACGCGAGACCCACGAACTCGCCACGCCCGTTCAGCGTCGCCGAGCCGCTGTTGCCGTTGGTGATGTCGACCGTGGACATGAAGACGACCGGCAACGTGCCCAGCGCTGGCGCGACATAGGGGCCATAATCCTTGACCCGAATCGCGGCAACCACCCCATCCGGCGCATCGAACTCGCCCCTGCCAGTGTGCTTGGCCAGAAGTCCCTCGGCCGTGGTGAAGGGCATCCAAATCTGCCCGTCACGCGTTCGCCCTGTCACCTTGCCCCAGGTGAGGCGCAGCGATCGGCGTTGGTGCGCGGATATGAAATCGAACGCATTTCGATCTTTAATGTAGTTGGTTATGGGTCGAGAACTTCTTCGCAGATGCAGTTAATTTGAGAATCCGACCCTCGAGATTCGCATAATTAAATGCCCAGCTCGGACCAACCCAGCGCATTCTTACAATTAACTGCCAAGCGACACGTGGTGCGCCGTATGACCTTCACCAATGTCGTGCAGTCATCGCATCGCCTGATCGCCACGAGACCAGCGCAGTGCTGCACGAACTGCAGCCCTGATTGCGCGGAGCCGATGCCGATATTGCGAAGCCATTTGCTGGGGTGGCGCATCACGTGCCCTCTGTGCGGAGACCAGCTCCGGGAGCCCGACGGGCACGAAGCCCCCTCCCCTTTCCACCAGTATCGTGGTGCGGCCCTGCGGGTTGAAACGCTGCTCGACGATGAAGCCGAACGCGGTATCCAGACCTGGACATCGCCGGCCGAAATCGCCCAGCTTCTCCTGATGCGACGCATTCCAAGACCAATACCCAGCCAGCACGAGCTTTGGCGCTTCAGGGTGCTTGGCGCCATCGTTCCGGATCTCGATGATGTCGTTGCCACGGACCACGAAAGCCTACCCACACCGGCCAGTCCGATTCTGCCGCTTCACTTGCGGCCCGCTCTGCTCGCGGGAGTGACCATCGTCGAGCGCGCCGGACCGGAGATGCTCCGGATGCTGGGCGGTCATATGATGGGCGGCAACAGGACTCGATTCAGCGACTCCGCCGAGAACATGATAGCCCGAGCTCGCAGGTCGAGAACTTCTTCGCAGATGCAGTTAATTGGAGAATCCGACCCTCGAGATTCGCATAATTAAATGCCCAGCTCGGACCAACCCAGCGCATTCTTACAATTAACTGCCAAGCGACAGTGGATGCGACTATCGCTGTTCCTGGTGCGACAGCCTGCATGCCGTGGACAATAGCTACCGTCATCAATGGAAAACTATGTCCACAGACGCAATCTGGCAAAAGGTCGTTGCGCTTTCGGGTGGCCGGCCAATGATGGTGTCGCTGTCAGGCGGCAATCCAGCGATCCAGCCGCTCGGTGCGCTGATCGAATGCGGACATCGTAAGGGCTATCGATTTGCATTGGAAACCCAGGCTTCTGTGGCCAGGGACTGGTTTGCCGAGCTCGACATACTGGTTCTCAGCCCGAAGCCGCCATCAAGCGAAATGACGACCGATTGGGCTGCGTTCGAAGCGTGCATCGAGGCGGCGCAGAATAAGCCGCAAATCGTGCTCAAGTTCGTCGTGTTCGATGCAAGAGACTATGCCTATGCCAGAGATGCTGCCGCGCATTTTCCGCAGCTGCCCGTCTATTTGCAGCCTGGCAATCACACGCCGCCGCGCCCCGGTCACGAGGATGCGTTCGTTGACATGGATGGCATAATGAAACGCATGGAGTGGCTGGTCGAGACGGTGATCCGTGACAGATGGTTCGATGCCCGCGTCCTGCCGCAGCTTCATGTTCTGCTTTGGGGCAACAAGAGGGGCGTCTAGCCCGCATAGCGAGCATCTCTGGTTGCGCGCATCGGTGCGAACAGTCCTGGAATTTCAAGCCTCAAGGCGTTCCGCGCAATCGCCTTCGGGCGGCGGATCTCGCATGATGGTGCGGGTGCGCGCATATCGCGTAAGCCACGCAAGGCCACGGCCGAACTACGCGTTGTTGTCTCCGGCTGAAGTCTCATTTTTCAGCTCGCGCCCAGATTGAAGGAAGTGAGCTGTGTTGACGACGAACCGAGAATGTTTAAATAGCGACAAATAATTTGCCTATGAAGAAACGGGCCCGCTCGCTTTCAGCTGTGCCCCCCACATGACAAGAGGAAACTCTATGAACGTTTCTCCCGAACAGGACGACAAAGCCGATCTCGTGTCGATCGCAGCCGATATCGTCTCAGCCTACGTGTCAAACAATCCGCTTCCGATCGGCGAGTTGCCGAAGCTGATCGGGGATACCTATGCCGCCTTGCAAGGGATTGGCACGCCTGTGCCCCCGACCGCGGTCAAGCAGGAGCCGGCGGTGTCGCCACGGAAGTCGGTAACGCCCGATTTCATTATCTGTCTGGAAGATGGAAAAAAGTTCAAATCCCTGAAACGTCATATTGCAACGCATTACAATTTGAGCCCCGATGAGTACCGGCAGAAATGGAACCTCCCAGCCGATTATCCGATGGTGGCGCCGAACTATGCCGCGGCCCGTTCGGCTCTGGCAAAGGCATCCGGGCTCGGCCGCAAGGCGGAGGCGCCAGCACCAGTTGTGACAGAAACAGCGAAGCGAACCACAAGAGCAGCGCCAGCCGAAGCGAGAGCAACGGTGGTGAAGTCCCCCTCAAAGAAACCTCGCAAGGCACCCGTCTCAGCATAGCGTCCTGCATTGGGCGGAGCGCTAGGCAACCGCCGCAACAGACGATTTTGGAAACCGGCCATCAGTCAGCCGGTCGCATCGCTGACATGTGGCCTGCCCAGGATAGGGGCTCAGCCTGTCGACGTTGCTCAGGTGGCAGCAGTGCCGGAAAGCTCTCTTCATCTCGGTGCCGGTCGGGGTTGGCGAATGCTTGACGTTCGGGTGAGCTGACGGCGCGGCGTGTACCGCGCCGGCTTTTGGGTTGGCAGCCGCCTTGTCAATTGCTGCACGGCCAGCGTGGCGGTCCCCGCGATGACCATGCCTGCGACGTTGAGCACCAGCTGGACCAATGCTGCCCAGGCTTCACCCCAGGCGCCGAGCGCGAGCGTCAGGCCGATCGTGCCGACGGCCGGCACCGTCGTGATCGAGATGAACACGCCCACCAGCGCCGAGGATTTCGCGGTGGTAAGTGACAGCATGCCGGCGCAGCCGGCAAGCAGCGCAATCACGAAGGACCAGGCATCCGGCTTGACGATGAAATCCGTGGCCGCGCCGGTGGTTGCGGCAACTGGGTCGATGAGGCCAATTGCATGCGCTGTCGCCCAGACAAGCCACGCGATTGCCGTGGCGAGCGCGAAGCCGCCGAGCAGCGTGGTGACCGCGGGCTCAAGCAGCGTCCAGCGCCGCCGCGCAATAGCCAGGCAGATTGCGGAGATCGGCGCAAACTCAGGCCCGACTACCATGGCGCCGACGATGAGGATAGGCTGGTCAAGATATCTGCCGATGCCAGCGATCAGCGTGGCAAGCACAAGGAAACTCAGGAACGACCACGACGACCGCGCGTCTTCTTCGGCCTGATCCTCAATCTCGTCCCAGATCACGGCGTCGGCGGGGTGGCCCCCTGCGGCCTTCTTGGCGGCCTCGGCAGCAGCAGAGATCACGGTCACATTCTCGAGCAGGGAAATCGATCCCGTAGCTTCGATCCCGAGCTTGCGTAGCATATCGATTGTGGCATTCACGTGTTCGCGGGCGATGTCGAACAGAAGCAGATGGCCGTCGCCGCCGAGCGCGAATCCGGGCATGACCACCAGGTTCGCGGTCGCCGGATCGGCTTGGATGGCCATGATTGCGTCATCGCACGTATGACGTGGCGTTAGGACACGGACCTGCAGCATCGACATGTCCTTACCGGGCGAATTGCAGGGGCTGGACGGCCATACCTATTTCCGCTCGGTGACGGTCAAAGAAGGAGGTCTTCGTGCTTGTGGTTGTTTATCAGACCGAGGATTTGCGATTTGACGATCGCGTACTCGTCGGACCTGACGAACGGCATCAACAGTTCGACCGTTTCTTCAAGCCTGTGGCGATCGCCTGCATGAGGACGAGTGAGATAGTGACCGTGCCTGTAGATGTTATCCGACAGCCTCTTGTTCAGGTCGGCGAAAAATCTCATCGTCATTTGCTCCAGATCAATTCAGATAACAGAACACCAGGTCCGCATTCCCGGTCGCGGGGGCTTACCGGTCGCCATAGGCAAATCCTACCCCTGTGCGGCGCTACTTTGCGATGGGTAGCCTCGGCCGATGGCAAGGCGCGACGCGGGGGAGGGGTGCGGCGCTCGCTGCCTTGCTGCTATCGGTCGAGGCGTCTGGTGACTGCGAACAAGGACTGCAAGAATTCGGTGTGGCATCCGGCGGCGCGCCTCTGCAGACATCACCCTTCGAACTTAACATACTCTAGTATAACATGAACGCAACAAGTCTTTATGCGTAGCTATGTAGATAAAATCTGATATACATTTAACGATAAAAATATCGGATACCCGCGCTGGAATGTCAATGTCTTTACGATTTCAAATGTAATCTTGGTAGACCTCCCCATGAACTGAACATCAGGATATTGGCTGTGGTTGCGGCTATAGGATCGCGCACGAACGAGGGTTAGCGCCTAATCTCAAAAAAAGAGTGCGGCGAATAGTCGGCCTACCGTACCCGATGCCAGCCATCGATCTGGCAGCCGGTCAAAGCTTCGGCCTCTTCCCGACAGACATGACGAATGGTCTGAGAGAAGGTCCAGACATGACCTTCGAAGTCGCGCTCGATAGGTCCGGTCGCCGTAAAACTGGTTTTCTGGCTCATGTTCCGATCCCGACTCTGGAGTGAAGCGCGTCTGCGATTCTCAACCACCGCTGACGTTCCGGCCCGAAATCAAAGCCATTGACAACAACGATCATTGCTCCGGGTGAAGCTGGCGCACCATTGACCGAACTCTGTCCGGATCGATCCGTGCGTCGGCGCTCTTCGAATCTTTGAAGGCAGTGCCGACGATAAAGCCACTGGCCTGTTCGGCTAGTTTCGTGATGCTCTTGTCGGTCACACCGCTGCCTACGAAAATCGGTACGTCTGCAACGCCCCGCAATCTCGCCAGATCCGATTCGTCGATGGGCATGCCGGTCGCCGGTCCCGTCACGATCAGCGCGTCGGCATGCGATCGGGATACGAGATCGGCTGCTTCCGCCCGGATCGAAAAGCCAACGGCCAGCGGATAAGAGTGTTTGATGTCGACGTCGGCGAAGATCTTGATGTCGGAGCCGAGCCGCATGCGGTCGCGCAGCAACTCGTAGGCGCGGCCTTCAACCAGTCCCTGGTCGGTCACGCGCGGCGACCCGAGAACGCAGACACGGATGAATTCCGCCTCGATAGCGTGGGCGACGGCAAGGGCGGCGCGGCCGTCATTGCGCAGCACGCAGACACCCAGCGGCACATCGTGGCGGTCCCTGATCATGCCGCCGATGCGGCTCATCCAGGCGATGGTCTCGCGCGGAACATTGTCGGGGAAAAACGGCGTGTCGCCGAAATTCTCGATCATGATAGCGTCGGCGCCGCCTTCGGCGAGCGCGGCCGCGTCGGCGAGCGCCATATCGACGATTCGGCGGCTGTCGCCAGCGTATCTGGGCGCGCCGGGCAGCGCGAGCAGGTGGATGACGCCGATGATTGGCTGCTTGCCGTCGAAGCCTCTGATTTTCATCACCATGACAGGTTCTCCAGGGAAACCACCAATGTGCGTCGGCGGTGTTCCCACCGTCGGCGCCGCAATTAACTTCGCCAGCGTTAGCCGCTGGACACTACCACAGCCGAAACAGGACCGACATCAAAAGAGTAGATTTTCGCGCGCGAGACTTTCTTTAGCATAATTGAATACTATCTCTTGTTCCGTTTTCGATGGTATTGCTCGATGATCCGGTGCTAGATTGCTTCGCGTGCGAAAGATGCCGAGGTCGGTCATGGCCGAATACAAGGTTGCATCAGTTTCCGACTTTGAAGACGGTAGCAAGCTGCTGGTCAGCATAGGTGGGGTCGAAATTGGCGTCTTCAGGCTTGGCGATGCGTTCTATGCCTGGCGCAACGTCTGTCCCCATCAGGGCGGGCCGGTGTGCCAGGGGCGCATCTTTAAGCGGGTCATCGAGAATATCGATGCAGACCGTAAGCTTCATGGTCTCCTATACGACGAAACGGTGCGCCACATAGTCTGCCCCTGGCACGGCGCTGAGTTCGACATCCGCACCGGCCGCCACGCCGGCACCAAAAAGCTGGCACTCGACCCGATCGAGGCGGTGGTCCACAACGGGGAGATTGTGCTGCATGTCGATTGAAGGGCGCAACGACCCCTATGCCGAGGCAGAGGCGGCTGCCGAGTGCTTCTGGGCCTTGGCGCGGCAGGCGTTGGACGGCCGCGAGGCCGATCGTATCTCTGACGAGGCGGTTCGCCGTGTCATGACCGCTGCGATCAAGCTCTATGCCGCGAAGGCCGATGGCGGGATGCGCACGTTCCGCGCGCTGGTAGGCGATTATGACGAGGTGGTAACGCCAACCGAAGCCCTAACGGCGACGACCGAGATTTTGCGCGCATTGCGCCTCGGACCAATGGAGTTCGGGCTGTGGTCGCGGCGGCGCCCGGAAGACCATTACCTGACCGATCCCGACAGGTGAGACGATGGACAGCAAAGCCGGCCATTCCAGCGACCTCGAGGAAATCGATACCTACACCGATACGCGAGAATATCTGCGCCATGCGCGCCAACATGCCGAGGCGAACGGCTATGCCGACTGGACCATCGTCGATGTCGATGCCCACCACGTCGAGTCGATATCGTGGAAGGAGATCGTCCGCTACATTGACGATCCGGTGCTGCGCGACCAGGCAGAAGTCTATCACCGCGAACGGGTAGGCTCGCCGCCCTACGGACTGGTCGGCGATTTCGGCATGCGCTATCAGGATTGCGGCGGCCGCATCCCACATCAGTCCGATCAGCGCGAGAGAATAGAGCCTCGGCCGGGCATTCACCGCGACGTCGAACTGACCCGCCGCGCCATGCAAGGGCTGGCGGTGGCCTATATGGTGGTCTTTCCCACATCGATGCTGATGCTGGGCATGCATCCGCAACCGCACATGGAAGTGGCTCTCGCCCGGGCCTACAATCGGTGGGTCGTCGAGACGCTGCTGAGCGGCGACAATGGCATTATCGCCTTGGTCTATTTGCCATTCAACACGCCGGAGGAAGCGTGCAAGGTGGTCGCGGAGCATGCCGGCAACGACAAGGCCGTCGGGTTCATGGTGACGTCGACCCGTTACAAGCCTGTGCACGCCAACGACTATATGCGGCTCTACAGGATGATCGAGGAGACCGGCAAGCCGATCTGCTTCCACGCCGGCTACCATTGGCAAGATCCGTCGCTGGCGACGGTCCCCACCTTCCTCGGCATGCATGCGCTGGGCTTCGTCTGGTGCAACATGGTGCACATGACCAACTGGGTTCTGCAGGGTATTCCCGAGCGGTTCCCACGGCTGAAGTCGCTATGGGTCGAAAGCGGGCTTGCCTGGATACCCTTCCTGATGCAGCGGCTCGACGACCAGTTCCTGATGCGCCAGTCGGAGGCGCCGGCGCTTAAGATGCTGCCGTCCGACTATATGCGGCGGCATTGTTGGTATTCCAGCCAGCCGATGGAGCGCAGCAACATGAAGGCGCTGGAAGTCACTTTCGAGATGATCGCCGCCGAAACCCAATTGCTGTGGTCCTCGGATTGGCCGCATTTCGATTTCGATACGCCGCGGGTTATCCACGATTTGCCGTTTCTCGGTGAGACCGCCAAACGCAACATTCTGGGCCGCAATGCACAGGCGTTGTTTCGCTTGCCAGACAGGCGTCCACCCTCCTTGTAACATCGAGCCGCGCACCTTCAACCCGCCGCGCGGGCCGCCTCGTGATACCGCCGCACCCGTTCGAGATCCTTGGCGTGTGTGCCCTCTCGGTCGGTCCTGGTCTTGGAATCGACCCCGGCTGGCCGCACCACGCGGATCGCCTCGGCGACATTTTCCGGACCGAGCCCCCCGGCCAGAAACACCGGTATCGAGACGAGCTCGACGATGCTCCGGCTGAGGCTCCAGTCATGGGTGACGCCGAGCGCGCCGACCTTGCCGTCGGCACGCCGGATACTGTCCAGCATGAGAATGTCGGCGATGCCGTCATAGCTGCGGGCGACCGCCACGCTGTCCTCGCCGGAAACGGGTATGGTGCGCATCATCAGACTGTCCGGCAGTTTCCGCTTCAGGGCCAGAAGATCAGCTGGCGACAACGTCTCGGGGCGCGCGCCAAGATGCACAATCGGCGGGCGCAATTCACGCGCCCATGTCTCGATCTGGTCGATATCGCTGCTCAGAAAGAGCGCCGAAAATTTCGACGGAGGCGGGATGGCGGCGATGATCGCGGCCGCCGCGGCGACCGACAGCTCGCGCGGAAACTGCCCGGAGCCGACCTTGGCACCAATATGATCGACGCCGATCATGGCGACGGCCCGCGCCTCCTCCGCGCCGGAGACTTCATAAATCTGTGTCAACATGGAAGGTTGCCTGCCCCTTCGCTCGACGCATCTGGTTGCTTTGATCCGGGTACGCCGGCCGCGGACTTTGCACCGAACAACAAAGCTCATCCAGTCGATCGATGGATCGACCTGCCCACTGCGGGCGGTTACCAACAATCTTAACGACCTGTGCAGTGCAATCGCCCAAGCACGTTAGAGAACAAAAAACAAATGTCAAGAGCTTCGCTATTTATCTATTAGCAAAGTATGAAATAACCTTTTGATGTTAGAAATATAGTTGCTGATGCTTCGATTTCGAATTATGCTGTCAGCATCTCGGTTTCCCTTCTCTAGCTCAAACTCAGTCACGAAGAAGGAGATTTCGATGGGGGCGGCCGCCTCTTCTGCCAATTTCAACTATGGCTATCCGACGCCGGGACCGCAAAACCCGACCGGTCAGCAGGTGATGAACAATGTCTATTTCCTGTCGGGGAGTCAGTGGAAGAAGGCCCGCGAGGAGGGCACATACGATCTGGTGGTCATCGGGTCGGGGTTTTGCGGCCTGGCGGTGGTGCACAAGGCCCTCGAGCGCGACCCCTTCTGCCGCATCCTAATGATCGAGCGCGGGACGTTCTTCCTTCCCGAACACTTTCAGAATCTCCCGATCCCCTTCGTTGAGACAATGGGTGGCCTTGCTGAAACGTTTCCATGGACGCTCTCGACCATCACCGCAAAAGGGCTGGAAGGGGGCTCGATCCGCTGGCAGCACGGCATGGTGCCCTTCTTCGGCGGCCGGTCGACGCTGTGGAGCGCCTGGTGCCCGCGGCCGACCACGGAAGAAATGGAGGGCTGGCCGAAGGAGACAATCGCTGCCGCCAAGCGCTATTTCGAGGCGGCTGAAAAGCTGCTGCATGTGCAGCCGGCCAACAAGGTCGATGCGGACGTTGCTCCCGAGATGTTGCTGCGTCTGGCCAAGGAGCGTCCGATCTACGGCCCGCTTCAGAACCGCATGCAGGGGCTGCTGAAGGAGGCGCCCGGCAAGATCGCCTCGATCTACCGGACCGAGCCGGCGCCACTGGCGTCGGATGCGCAGTCGGTCGATGGTCTCGATTTCCAGAAGTTCGCGACGCCAGGCGAGGTTCTGGGTTATGTCAAGTTGCAAAGCGACCGCGCCAGGGCCAGCCGCGGCGCGCCCTTCCACATTGTCGCGGGATGCGTAGTCGAGCGGATCGTCCAGCAGTTCGGCGCGGCGACGGCGCTGGAGACCAGCATGGGCGTGCTGCCGCTTGGCAAGGCGAAGCTCATCCTCGCCATGGGCTCGCTGCCCGCGGCGACGCTGGTCCGCAACGCGTTCCCGGACAGCGGCCTGGGCAATCGCTTTGCCTCGCATTTCACGTCGTCGATCACGGCGCGGGTGCCACGCGAGGACCTCGACCCCAACGGCGCTTTCCACGACCTGCAGCTTGGCGCCTGCTATGCGGCGGGCAAGGACGGCAGTTACACCAGGCAATTTCACATCCAGATCTCGGCAGTCAGTGACCCAGAGCCGGTGAAGAACGCCGGCATCGCGCTGCGCTACATGCCGGATGTGCTGACGACGGCCACGATGGCGCAGCTTCTGACCTCGCGCGATCACGTCATCTACCCTTGCGCCAGCCTTGGCGAGCTCGACTGCTACAACCCGCAAACCTGGTACCGGGGCAATCCGGAAGACGCCGATCCGACGACCAATTCGCTGCTGCAGGTCGTCGAAAATGCCAGCGACCGTTCCACCTGGGACACCATGGATGAAGCGACATTCCGGACGCTGGAGGACGTGCTCTCGCCAAACGGACCGACCCACCTGGAATACTGGCATGGCACCGCCGACGCTGGCGAGTGGCGCCGGGAACGACCCAACATCACCGAGCGGCGGAACACCGCGCTGGTGCATGATAGCTCGACCTTGCACATCGGGTCGAGTGAGGATGCGCCGGTCGACCTCGACTACCGGCTGCGCGCGGCAAAGAACATCTATGTCACGGGCGGCGCCTTGTGGCCGCAGGCCGGCTCCTGGAATCCAACCATGACCATGGTCGCGCTTGCCTTCGACCTCGTAGAACGACTTGTCCGTGAGTCCAACCACCAGAATTGAGAAACCAGTTGCTTGGAGGATAATCTCGATCCGAAGGTCCGCGATGGACGAAAAGTGAGCGGATCTAGGGATCAGTCTAGGTAAAATTTGCTCTAGCCGGTTCAGTGGCGAAAGGCTCGTACGCCGGTGAACGCCATCGCAATTCCGGCCGCGTCGGCGGCGGCGATCACGTCGCGGTCGCGCGCAGCACCTCCTTGCTGGATGATCGCGGTGACACCGGCTGCGGCTGCCGCCTCGACGCTGTCTGGAAACGGAAAGAACGCGTCTGAGGCCAGCACCAGTTGCAACCGCCGGGGTGCGCTCTCGCCGTGTTCAGCCAATGCCAGCTTGACGGCGCCGATCCGACTGCTTTGTCCGCCGCCGATGCCAAGCGTTTGCCGATCGCTGACCAGCACGGCGGCGTTCGACTTGACGAACCTGACCACCTGAAAGCCGAACAGCATGTCGTTCAGCTCGAGCGGCGATGGCTGTCTGCTGGTGACGACGCGCAGATCGTCGATCGTCAGCGCCAATTGATCCACATCCTGCATCAGAATCCCGCCGCCGATCGAGCGAAACTCCGTGCAACGGGGCGCGCCAACTGTGCCATTGACTAGCAGACGCAGATTGCGCTTAGCCGCCAATAGTTGCCGCGCCGTCGGCGTCACGTCAGGCGCAATGACCACTTCGGTGAACACCTGCGACAGGCGTTCGGCAGTGGCGGCGTCGAGCGGCACATTCAAGCCGACAGTGCCACCGAAGGCGCTTAACGGATCGGCGGCATGCGCCCTTTGATAGGCTTCGAGGCCAGTTCCTGCCACCGCGACGCCGCACGGTGCCGCATGTTTGACGATGACGGCGGCAGGCTCGGTGAAGCGGCGAGCGAGTTCGAGTGCGGCATCCGCGTCGAGAAGATTGACATAGCTAAGCTCCTTGCCCTGCAGCAGCGTCGCCGTCGCCGCGCCGCAGCTCTTCGCGCCGGTCAGATAAAGGGCGGCGCGCTGGTGCGGGTTTTCTCCGTAGCGCAGAATCTTGCCACGTGTGGCCCTCAGATGCAGCGCCTCCGCCGCGAAAGGATCGGCATCGCGCGCATACCAGGTGGCGATCGCGGAATCGTGCGCGGCCATCCGTGCAAAAGCCTTGGATGCCAGCGAGCGGCGAAGCGAGGCGCTGACGGCGCCGTCGTTCGCGAGCGCTGCGATGACAGGCGCATAGTCTTCCACAGCGGTCATTACCACGACGCCATCAGGGTTCTTGGCGGCGGCGCGAACCATAGCCGGCCCGCCGATATCGATCAGGTCCAGGGCGCCGGCTTCGTCTTCCGCGGCAGGTTGGAAGGGCCGGACGCCGGCAACCAGAAAATCGATGCGGGCAAAGCGGTGGCTGCGCAATTCGTCGTCGTGCTGCGGCCTGTCCGGGCGCGCCAGCAGACCGGCAAAGACGGCAGGATGCAGCGCCTTGACGCGACCGTCGAGGAGCGGGGCGACGCCGGTCAATTCCCCAATGTCTGCGACCCGCACGCCAGCCGCGGCAAGAGTGGCGGCCGTACCACCGGTCGAGAACAGCTCGACACCCAGATCCCGAAGGACCCGGGCGATTTCGACCACACCGTCCTTGTTCCAGACCGAAATGATGGCGCGGCGTGGCATGGGATTGGACATCGGAGGCTTCCTTCCATGCGGCAGCGCTGCGGTTACAGCCTGAACAATACGAGCCCATGGACGGGCCGTGGCCGAGCCGCGAAACGAACTTCTTCTAAACTATAAATTGAATATAGCGCAGCTTCTTGTTAGTGTCATCAAGCTGGCTCGATAGAAATGGGAGACGTACAATTCCAAAAAGATGGTCAACCAAAGACCTTCGCGTCATCGAAGCTCCCAAACCAGGGCGAAGCGGCCATGGCGCGTTCGTTTTCACTGACGACTACTCTGTCTTCCATTTCAGCAAGATGCCCGACCAGATCCCCGACAAGGGCGAAGTGATCGCCCGCATGGCGGTGGCGACCTTGCGCGAGGCGGCAAAGGCCGGTGTTCCAACCCACCTGATTGCCTTCGACCCGCCGCGCTCGATTAATGTACGATTGCTCAACGTCCTCGACCCGGCCCACGGCGAACTCCACGAGGGCGACCGCGCCCGCCTGATCCCGCTGCAGGTGATCTACCGCAACATGTTGCCGCAAGGCGCCTCGGTCTACCGGCGGCTCGCGGCGGGCAAGGTGACGCTTGAGGAACTAGGGCTCGAGGCATTGCCGGAGGCCAATACCTGGCTGGCAGAGCCGATCATTGAATTCACTACCAAGCTGGAGGAGATCGACAGGTTCATCCCGGCCGACGAAGCGCGGGAGATCGCCAGGCTGGATGCCGAGGATTTTGCCACGGTGCGCGAGCTAACCCTGCACACCAATGCGGTGGTCTGCAGCCTTGCCGCGCGATGCGGTCTCATCTGTGCCGATGGCAAGGTCGAGTACGGCGTCGACGATGACGGCCGGATCATGCTGGTCGACGTCGCCGGCACGCCTGACGAGAACCGCTTCCTGCTCGCCGGCCGGCATGTTTCGAAGCAGCCCTTGCGCGACTACTATCTGACTCACGACCTCGAGCGGCAAGTGCAGAAATTGGTAGCAGCGGGCGTGCCGCGCGAAAAATGGGCGAGGCCCGAACGGCTTCCCGTCGACTTGCTGGCCGCGGTCGCCGAAATGTACCGGGCGCTGTGCGAAAGCTGGACGGGCCAGACGGTGTGGGGCGCTCGGCCTCTCGACGAGGCGGTGGAAGAGGTCGACCGGGTGTTGATCCGCCATCTGGCGGCATGAGTTGCGGCGCCCGGCCTCAGCGACAGCCGAGCGTGGTGACGCCGAGGTTCAGTCTGTCTTCGGTTTCTTCGCAGCGTGATCCGCCTCAAGAGTCTCGATCGCCCGACCGATATCGATCAGCCCGAAGCCGGTGGCCAGATTGGGATAGGGCGGACCCGACGGCGAGCCTTGCGCGGAGGTTCCGATGTCCACCTTGAGCGCTGTGCGGGCGAGGATCTCCTTTACCGCTGCCTGGTTGAGCTTCCGGTCGATCTGGCGCAGCAGTGCGACCGCGCCCGACACTTGCGCCGAGGCGGCGGACGTCCCGCTGATCACCACCCAGCCGTCGTCAGGAAAGCCGTCGTCGCCGTCGGGAAACCGCCTGTCGGCCGAATAGCTGTCGATGATCGATCCGGGCGCGGTCGGCAGAGCGATGTAGACCCCGGCCGGCCACGGCCCGACCAGGCCGCAAAAGTCCGGAACGATCCGCCCGTCGAAAACGACGCTGCGATAGCCGCTGGCGTAGGTCGAAGCGATAATCTGGCCCCGCTCGTTGATATAGGCGCCGCCAACCCCGATGGCTTCGGGAATCTGCGGTGGGAACAGGATCTTGGCGTTACCGGCGGCAAACACCACCACGCAGCCCTTGGCAATGGCGTCCAGCACCGCCGCCTGAACCGCTCTGTCATAAGCGGTGACGATGCTGCCGTCCGACGGGTTTCCCCAGGCATTCTGGATCACGTCCGGGCGTGGCTTCAACGCCACCGCCTGCTTGAAGGCGGCCAACGAAGCGTCATCCGTCGTCTTGATCATGGTGACGCGCGTGCGTGGCGCGATGCTGACGACGTTGCCGCAGATCATCGTGCCATGGCCAAGTGTGTCCACGTCAGGATCGGACGCGCCGGGGCCGAGCACCACGGTGATCTCGGCGTTGCGCTGACGGAAAAACGGATGCTCGACATAGCAGCCGGAATCAACCACGGCGACGTGCGTGCCGCGGCCGGTCCAACCGGCGGCGGCGGCGTTGACGCCGTTGAGAACGACCTGCAAATCGCCCGGCGCCCGCAGATGGAAATAGCCGGCTGGCGGCGGCAGCGGCGGCAGCGCACTGAATTCACCTGGGGCAAGCACTGCCAGGCCGCCGACATACCCATCGGACGCCGGGTCGCGAAGCCGCAAGCAGGATGCATCGTCCATGCTCGCCACGCAGAAGCCTGCCATCGGCCGCAACGCGTCGACGCTGATCGTGATGGTGAAATCATTGCGGGCGACGGGCGTAAGCCCGAGCGCGCGCAATGCCCCTTCGGCGGCTATGAGCTCCGCCGGGCCCGCCCGGAACGCTTCGAGATTGTCGGTCGTGGGAAGAGGGCCGCCTTCGAACAGATGGCGCCCGTTTGCCAGCCGTGGTGCCGCTTCATAGAAGCTGACGCGATCGCTCGTACTCTCCATGCCGTTCCTCCCCGGCGCAGTCCACGGGTTCTGTAAACTGAAACACAAGTAGGTCGTTATATCTTCGGACGCTAAGGCAACGCGGCGCTAGCATCCGCTTGACCGTAGAATCTACCATCGATACTTGATGACCGGTAGTTCACAATCTCCGTAATTCTCCAAGAAGACCCTAAATTCTCACCGGAGAATTCTCGGACAGCCGCAGCCTGATCTTGATTGTTTCCCGGCGGTGTCAGACAACATGTTGCTTCCATGGCGATGGGGCCGCGATCGTTCAGACGTTCCCCGAGAGGACCACCCATGCCGCTGCGAACGGTGACCTGCCTCATCCTCCGTTCCTGCAGGCTGCTGCTGCAGCAGCGGCCCGCCGGGCGAATCTGGGCAGGCATGCTCAACGGCCCCGGTGGCAAGATCGAACCTGGTGAGACCGCCGCCGAGGCAGTGGTCCGCGAGGTGCTGGAGGAGACCGGCCTGCGCGTTGTCGATCCTTCGCCGCGCGGATCGCTGACGCTGCTATTCCCCGCGCCGCAATCGCTGGAACTGAGTGTCGATATTTTCGTCGCCACGGCCCTGGAAGGCGACGCCTTCGAACGGGAGGGGGCGCTGTCGTGGCACGCGCTCGACGCATTGCCTTTCGACAGCATGTGGGCGGACCAGCGCTATTGGCTGAATGCTGTTCTCGACGGCTTCAGCGTCGAAGGCACTGTTGGCTACGAGCTAGACAGCTTGCGCCTCACCCGGTGCGAGCTTGTTCTGCGGCGACCGGCAACTGCGTGACCTTTGCAGGACCGTTGGCCACCCGCGTGAACCAGTGGCGGCGCACGACGCCGCGCGCCTGAAGCTCATCGAGCCAGGCGCGGGCGCGCTCCGGTGTCTGTGTGACGGAAAAGCAGACCGGCCCCATGCTGCTCATGCCGATGGCGTCGATGCCATTGTCGCGGGCGTTCGTGACGACGTGCTTCAGGTTCTCGTTCTGAAGGGCGATCTGGCGGCCCTTGAAATAGCTTTCGAAGGTGATGGCGTTGAGTGCATTGCAGAATGCTCCATAGTCCTGGTCGAGCACGGCGGGAGCAAGGTTCATCAGTACAATGTGGGCGGTGCGGCGGGTCTCCTCGATCGGGATCGGCAACGTCGACTGGAAGAACTTCAGTTCCGCATCGCCGTGGATGTGTCGTCCGGCCGGCAGGATCATCAGCAGCGGCCAGCTGGGGAAAGCTGCCGAGATCAGCACCGGCGGCCGGCGGCCAGCCCCCGCATAGCGGCTTGGCAAGAGATATTTGTTGGGCGCTTCGGCAAAGCCCGGCGGCGTTGCGTGGCCGCCGTCGACAAGGAAGCCGCCGCGGTCGATCAGGTTGACCGTGCCCCCGGACGTGCCGGCACGCCCGGCGATGCCAGCCAGGCGGTCTGTGGTGACGTCCAGGCCATGGGCGGCCGCGAACGCCTTGCCGATCGACAGCAGGGTGTTGGTCTTGGAGCCGAACCCGGAATGGGTCGGTATGGGTCGATCGACGACGATTCTGACATGCCCGCCGCCGAGCTCGCGGCGCAGCTTTCCGAGATAGTCGCTAATGTGCTCACGGTACTCCGATCCTGCATCATCGACCTCGACGATGTCGCGGTCGCTCGCACAAACGCGGCAAGCAAAGCTTGGATCCTCGATCACCATGGAGGCCATTCCGTTCTTCCTGCCGGTCGCTCCCGTCAGATCGATCAAGGTGAAAGAGAGGCGGCATGGAGATTCGATGGCGATCGGCTGGAAGGACATGGCTGGTTTCCCGCGAAATCAGATCTTGATCACGATGGGTTCGTTCAGGCCCTCTGGCGGCCTAAAGTCGAATTCGAGGGCGACCTCGCCACGGTCCATGGCGCCGCCGAGCGTGGTCCCTTCGACGTCGCGAAGCTGCTGGGTGATGGTCTCGGCGATCGCTCGCGTCCGCTCGCGAAAACAGTGGGGCGCATAGCGCAGTTCGATGGCGATCCGCAGTGCTATCTTGCCGGCGTCGCCTTCACTTGCCTTCACGGCCATGACAGGCAGCGAGCCAATGGTCCGGTCCTTGGCGACTCGCACATTGGCGAACCAATCATAGAGGCGGATATCGGCGATCGGGGACAGGATTTCGTTCAGCGGCCCTGAGAACAACAGCCATTCGCGTTTGCCGTTCAGCTTGCGGCTGATGGCGTTCTTCTGCTTGCCGAGGAAGCGGAAGGTCATGCTCGACAGATCGTCACGGCGTGTGCGCCAGACCAGATCGCCGGTGTCGTAGCGGATCAACGGCTGCATTTGTATCCACGGCGCGAGGCCGGTGAGCACCAGGCGGCCGACACCTTCCTCGACCGGCTTGCCGTCGTCATCGACGACCTCGCCGATGATCTGCGGGTCAAGCACGAATTCCTCGCTGCTGCCGAGACGCGAGGCGCCGCCAACGAATTCAGTCAGCGTGAAGCGGTCGTTGAGGATCGCGCCCCAGGCATCGGCCAAGAAGTCACGCCAATGGCTAGCGACGAGGTTGCCCGTGATGTTGACGGATTGCAGCCCGAATCCGCGCGGATCGATGCCTTGCTCCATCAGGAAACTGGTGAAGAAGAGAATGTGGTGCTCCAGTCCCGACAGCACCGATATGCGATCATTGTGGCCGGGAATACGGTACCTGGTTCTGAGCACGCGCACCGCATCGCGGATCAGCGTGTCGTCGGTGACGCCACCATGGAAGGTCTTGCCGAAACCGGGAATCGGCAGCGGCATACCATGGTTGACATTTGGAAACGACAAACCGAGCGGCATCTTGGCGAACATCTTGCGCAGCGGCGCAAACATGCTGCCGAAATAGTCGCCGATGAAGGCGACTTCCGCATAGGATTTATAGACCTCGAGCGGCGTGCCGGTGGTGCCGGAGCTATGGCATATCTGGCGCAACTCCAACCTGTCGGAAACCATGGATTCGTGGTTTTCGACGACAGTCGTACGATCGATGACCGGCAAAGCAGACAAATCGACGGGGTCGCCTGGCGTGATCGGCGGGAGTTCGGCATAGGCCGAATGCTCCCGATAGTAGCGCGAGTTGGCGCGGGCCTCGCGCAGCGTATAGCGCGCCAGCCAGTCGTGCAGACAATTCAGCGTCGCGCGGTGCAAGGCGGATGCGCCGCTGGACCTGTAGAACAGTTCGGGAAGCGCCGTCGCCGATGGTGTTTCGACCATAGACAGGCGGCGTACGAGTTCGCCGGCGTAAGTCTCTGGCGACGGTTTCGTGGATATCTCCGTCATGCGGATCAGCCCCCGGGAATCATCTGGCAGGTTCGCTTGGTGAAGAAACAAAAATCGAGCAGCCTACTGAATCCGCCCGCACACCGAAAATTTGCGCATGGCGGACCCCACGGTGCAATGGTTCCGATCGCGGACGACGCCGCACGAACAACCAAAGATTTCAGTCACGCCGGAACGGCCGGCGGCGCCAGTCGTGTGTCAAGGGCAAACGCCTGAAATGCTGCCATAATATTTGGACGTTGCTGCTTTGCCATCCAGTGCACGACAGGAAATCTGTCCACCGGCGTTCCTGCATGCTATGATGATTAACGGCCGAACCGGAAGGTTCCTGGTATTCCCGCCTCTGAGGCGGCTTCCGCTGCCGCTTCCGACGCCGCCTCGGAGGCGACCTCACTGGCAGCTTCGCTGGCGGCTTCCATCGAAGCTTCGGCAGCCGACTCGGCCGACACTTCGGCCGAGACTTCGGACGTCAGGTCCGCAGCCAGCTTCGACGCCGAGGTCTTGTCCAATTTCTGCGCAACCAGAGTGTCAGTAACCCATTTCACGACTTCTTCCATGACTTCCTCCTAATGTTAGGCGGAAGTAGCATACATCTTCCATATGTCTCTAGCAACCGGCCATGTTTGGAATAAAAGCTTTCTTTTTAAGCAAATAAGCCATAGCTGAAAAGTCGACATGAAGTGCAGACGATCAGCGAAGTGATTGTGTTCATTTAGTTTTCTGTTATCGATGCTTTTGTAGTACCTTCTAATCATAACCGGTTTGCGACAGCGTTGGCGTTTCCAGCGTGGCTGAAGAATCCGCTGGCAAGGCAGGACCGTGCGCCGGATGCCAGCGCCCTGGCACGATGATAGCCTTTGCTCGCTAACCTCCTGCAACGCCCGCAAAATCGATGAGCGAGCTCGACGGCGCGGCCGGAGGCAGGTTTGGGGGCGCGCCCGGCTGAAATAGATTTTTTCGACGCAGATCAATTATTCATGAAACGGGTTGCACGTGCTAAGATCATCTACGACGGTGTAAATGTTGTCCAAATACCGCAACTGGTCAGGAGGCACAGATGTTAAGGAGCGTTGTGAGTGAAGGGCGAGGCGTATCGACCGTTTTTGCGCTACCCTGGCTTGTTGCCAGGGACTGCGGTTTCTTCGAGGAAGAAGGGATAAAGGTCGAGTTTCGCGAAAACCGGCAGCGACAGGAATTGCCGCTGACATCGATTGACCCAAAGCAGGTGGATTCCATCCGCACCCATTCGCCTTTCGAGGACGGCGAGGTCAACATCTACCGGGCCTGCGAATGGGGTCAGATCCGTCGGGCCTTCGACAGCCGGCGTGGCGGCAAGGTGATCGGCAAGCGTTCTTCGGTTGCGGTCATGGCAATCGTGTCGGCGCCCGGTTCACGCTACACCTATCCGCAGACGCTGAGGAATGCGCCGATCTCGGTCAGCTATCACAACGGCAACCACTACGCGACGCTGCAAATGCTCGAAGGCTTTCTGCAGCGCTCTGAAATTGAAGTGATCGGCCAGCATCACGTCGACGGTTACAAGGCAGTGCAGAATGGCGAGGTCGCTGCCATCGCCTTGACGGAACCCTGGCTGACTGTCGCCGAGAAGCAAGGATTTCAGAAGATCATCGAGACGCATTATTCCGGATCGGAGATTGCCGGTCCCGAGATCGACGACGAAACCTATGCCGCCCTGCGGCGCGCCGAGATCAAGGCAATCCATGTCATCAACAAGGACAGGAGGAAGTGGCTGCACTATCTCATCGAGGCGCTGCCCGAGGATGTGCGCGGCACGATCACGCCAGACGACTTTTATCTTCCCCGCCTGCGCTTCGTCGAGCCGGAACCCTATACGCGCGATGAGTTCGAGCGCGCCTACGCATGGATGCAAAGCTGGGATCTGATTGCCGGCGGCGCCTCATATGACGACGTTGTCGACAACCGTATCGCCGCGAGCGAACTCAGAATCTGACCGCGGCGAAAACGGCGCAGTTGCGCTCCTGCATATCGGCGGCCGGGTGCACTGCCCGCAGGGCAGAAAATTGCGCCCAGTCCCGGCGGCTGGCAACGCCGCGCCACCGGACGGACCGGTCGGCGCCGCCGCAAAGATCAAAAGAGACAGAACATGAGCAAGGACGTCGAGAAGAGGCTGGTCGTCGGCATGGACGGTGACGACACCTTGTGGCACAACGAGAACATATTGTGGTCCGCCGAGCAGAAATTCCAGCAAGTCCTGCTCCACTACCTGTCCGCGGAGGATCTGAGTCACAGGCTGTATGAAACCGAAATGCGCAATCTCTCGCTGTTCGGATATGGCGCAAAGGGCTTTGTTCTGTCCATGATCGAGACGGCGATAGAAGTGACCGACGGTCGCATCGCAGTCGCTGACATTCAGTCCCTCGTCGACCTTCTCAAGGAGATCATCTGGCATCCGGTGCATCTCATCGACAGTGCGGCACACGTGGTGGAAGAGCTGTCGCGGAGCTACAGGCTGATTCTCATTTCTAAAGGCGAGCTCTTCCACCAGGAGCACAAGGTGGCGAGTTCCGGCTTGGCCGACTTCTTCAGCGCCGTCGAGATCGTTTCGGAAAAGGACCAATCCGTCTATGCGCGAATTCTGACGAAGTATGATGTCGACCCGTCGAACTTCGTCATGGTGGGGAATTCGCTGCGCTCCGACATCGACCCGATCCTGAAACTCGGCGCGCGCGCCATACACGTCCCATACGAGATCACCTGGAAGCATGAGGGCCAAAGCTCACTCGACCCCAAGAACCGCACCTATGTCCTGTGTAATTCGCTCACAGAGGTCGCACACGCCCTCCGCGAGATGGAAAGCATGGATTGACGTCGGACGCATCGACTCGAAAATCGGAATCGATTTCCGGAAAAGCAACGATGCGCAGATCCAATGTTGTTAGAGCGAACCTTGTGTGCCCAGGTGAACGTACGCCGCACCAAGCTTGCTGCCAGGACGCGGCTCGCGCAGCGACGCAAGCGCGGCGGGTGCATGGCGATAGACCGATCTGAAATAGGCGTCATAGAAGGCCTGGTCTTCTGGCACCGGCAGGATCGTTGTCCTTGGCAGGGCAAGTGCTGCCAGAGCGCTGTCGAGATCGGCATAGACGCCGGCGCCGAGCCCGGCCATCAACGCGGCTCCGAGGCTGGTGGCATCTTCCACGTCGATGATATCGATCGGCGTTCCCGAGACCGAGGCTTTGATGCTCATGCGCAGCAAATTGCGGGTATCGCCGCCAACGGCGTTGATCCGTCGTATCGCGCCAACCTCCGGCAGCGCGGCAAGCGCCTCGATGCATAGCCGGGCCTCATAGGCCAGACCTTCGAGAATGGCGCGAAACATTGCGCCGGGATCGGCAGCCATGCTCAGCCCCCAGAACGAGCCATTGGCGTGCGGGCTGGGATGCGGTGCCGATCCCAGCGCGAGCTGTGGGCGGAAGCAGACGCCACGACTGCCGATCGGTATGGCTGCCGCAGTAGCGATCAGCGGTTCATGTGCGATCCCGCCCAGTATGGTCTGGCGGAACCATTCGATCGAGGCGCCGGCCGTGAACACGCCACCGAGAACATAGTGACGCGGCCGTCCGGCCGTCAGCACACCCTGGCAGAATCCTTGCCGCCCGAGCATTGCCGAGCGGGACGGGCTGGTGACGGCAGCCAGCAAGGCTTCGGTGGTTCCGAGCGTCGCCGACAGCATGCCATCGGCCAGCCCGCTGCAGACAAGCGCGCTCATCGCCTGGTCGTGCCCGCCAACCGCCACGACGCAGGATGCAGGCAGACCCGTCGCCGCCGCGACAGGCTGGCGGATTGTGCCGAGCGGCGCGCCATTGGCTTGCAGTTCAGGAAATAGATCGGGGCGAAGTCCAGCTTGCTTCAACAGCTCCGTGGCCCATGTCCGCCGCTGCAGGTCGAAGACACCGGTGCGACAGGCCAGGCTCGACTCGGCGCAGATTCTGCCGCTCAGCCGAAATGCGAGATAGTCCGCTACATTCAGCCATTGTGCCGGGCGTGCAAACAGGTTGGGCTGCCGCGCCATCAGCCAAAGCAGCTTGTAGATGCCAAGAATGGGCTCGGGCGGCTGACCGGTGATGCCATACAGCGCATCGGCGCCCAGCCGGCCGACGAAGTCACGGCACTCGGCGATGGCTCGCCGGTCGTACCAGGCAATGATCGGCGTGAGCTCTTCACCTTTGGCGCCGATCAGCAGGCCGGCCTCGCCAACGCTGGCGCAGGCGATCCCGCGCACAAGCGAAGGCTCGGCAATGCCGTCAAGGGCGGCGCGAATAACCGCCAGCGTCGCCGCCCACACCGCCTCGGGTTCGTGATGGGCGCTGTCCGTATCGGGCCTGATCGTCGGCGTGGCGACCTTGCCGCCAGCGACCAGCGTGCCGTCCGGCGCATAGATGCTTGCCCGGATCTGGGTGGTTCCGAAGTCGATGCCCATCAGAAGGGACGGTTGGGATCGCACCTGAAAAGGCATTGATTTTCTTACCAAGTTTAGTTGACCATGTCTGCAATCTTCCGGTTTAGGGTCGCGAAAGTTTCAAATTAGCGAGAACTTGATCAGTATAGGCCGAAACCAACTCCACCGGCGCACGAGAAATCTAGCACCAAAAAAACAGAAGAGATACAGAAGGGATTTACGAAAGCTGTCGTCATATGTTAGTAGTCGTCAACTACTTCCAGCAACGAAGTCGCACCTCGGGATCGTCGAGCGACGGAGAGTTTTTGAGTTTCCCGGAGACTTAGCCGGTGAAGCGAGTTTGTCTATTAGCTTGCCTGCAGGCACTCCTTCTCTGACGTCAAGGAAGATCGGAATACGGCGCTGATGAAGTATGCACGACGTCTAAACTGCGCCAACGAGCGGTTGCTGCGAGCTTCACCGGTCTCGATGTTTTTCCCGCCTACGGTTGTCGCGGGGTGATCGGGGCGACAACGGCGCGTCAGCCTTCAACAAGCATGAAGAAGCCAGGACGTTCAGAAGCGAAGTGAGGTGTTGCGATGAACTACGATGCGAGGATTTCAAGAAAAGTCTCCGATGGCGACGGATGGATCAGTCGCTCGGACCTGCAACTGATCGCCGCGGAAGCGGGGACCCCGGTCTTCGTCTACAGCGAAGAACAGCTGCAGAGAAATATCGACCGTATCCAGGGTGCCGCGGTCACGGCGGGGATCGACAACAGGGTTGAACTTTATGTGCCGTTCTTTCCCAACTCCAATCCTCACATATTGAAGCCGCTCCAAGCCGCCGGCATTGGCATATTGCTGCAATTGCCGAGCGAGTACGAGATCCTGCGCAAGTTCGGTTTCGACAAGTTCATCATTTCCCCCGGACATGTCTCCGACGATGAAATCAGCGCATGGGCCAAGACCGGCCATCCGATGTTCCTTTCGAGCATGGATGAAATCTCACATCTGCTCGCCGTCGATCCCAACGCCTCGATCAATATGCGATTCGACAGCCTTGGGTCGGGCAAGCCCGGTATCAAGTACAGTGAATTGACGCCGCTGTCGGAATTGCTGGCCGGGCATGGACGCGATCTCGACTGCTTCGAACTCTACTGCGGCAGCGGAAATTCCTCCGACGCGATGATCAGCATCATCGAACAAGTGTTCATGATCTTCAAAACCTATTTCCCTAGGGCCAAGGCGATCAATTTCGCGGGAGGATTCGGCTTCGACTATGAGGGGCGGGCGTATTCGGAAAAGCACTTCAACTGGGAAAAGTACTTCAAGAGGCTGGGCGAGATCGCCAATCGCTATGGTGTGCCCGCCGATGTGAAGTTTCTGTTCGAGCCGGCACGTGATCTGTTGGCTGATGTCGGCGCGCTGTTGCTCAGCATCGAGCGCACCGTCATCAAGCATCCGGGCGCCAATCGCGTCCTAACCAACGGGTCGAGGGTTCTGATGCCGTCGGCACAATATAAGGAACGGCGCCACAATGTGCTTTTCCTGGATTCCAACATGGCCGAGATCACGTCGAACCGCATTCCCGCGGCCCTGCGCGGGCGTGGCATCTTGCGGCACGACTATGTGCTTCCCGGCGACTACATGGTGCCGGAAACACTCGCCGAGGACGACTATCTCGTCATCCTCGACGTCGGTGCCTACTGCGCGACACAGCACATGGAATTCCTGAACATTCCGCCAGCCGCCGAAGTGCTGATCGACAAGTCGGGTTCGCCTGCGCTGATCACTGCGCAAGGCAACAAGTTCGACAAATGGCGCAACCTCCTTGACCAGAAGAAGGAACTGAGACCCAGCTAAGCCTGGCCAGAGCCGGCAGCCGTGCGCACGCCGCTTCTAAATGGCCCTGCGGTCCGATCGAAAGGCTTGGCGGTCGGGAAACGCTGTATCGGCCGATGGCGACCGGCACGCGGAACCGCGGCGCACCCGTGTTGGCGGCATGCGCGTCGAGGATGACGCGATGATCCGCGGCAAGGGCCGCTACATGGCTGACGCGGCAAAGGCCGCGCAGGTCTGTGCAGTGTTCGTTCGCACGCCATATGCAGCCGGCGGGATCACCTCCATCGATACAGCCAAAGCGGTCGCAGCTCCGGGCGTGCTCGCGGTTCTGACCGGTGCGGATGTGGCCGGCCTAGGCAGCATCGCGCTGCATCCACCCATGCAAGGCCGCGCCGGCGCGACCTTGGTCAATCCCATGCGGCCGCCGCTGGCGGACGGGGCAGTGCGGCACATCGGCGAGGCCGTCGCAATGGTGGTGGCGGAAACGGCGGCACAAGCGCGCGACGCCGCCGAGCTGGTCGAAGTCGGCTATGTCGAGCGCACGCCGATTGTCGATTTGCAGGACGCCGCTGCGGATGGTTCGCCGCTTGTCTGGCCGCAGGCGCGTGGCAATCTCGCCATCGAATGGCAGGGGCTGATCGCCGATCCGGACGCCAACGCGCGCCGGGTCGAGGCGATCATCGCAGAAGCTCGCCTCGTCGCGCGAGCCTCGTTTCGGCAGCAGCGCATTCTCATCAACTCGCTCGAGCCGCGTGGTGCAACCGGCGAATTCGATGCGGCCGACGGCAGCTATACGCTCAGGGTCTGCACGCAAGGCGTTCGCCCGGTGCGCGACGCGATGGCCGCCATCATAGGCGTCGATGCCACCAGGATGCGCATCCTCACCGACGATGTGGGCGGTGCCTTCGGGCTGAAGGTCGGTGTGTTTCCCGAATATGCCGCTTTGCTCGTCGCCGCGCGAAGACTTGGCCGTCCGGTCCACTGGATGTCGACGCGCTCGGAGGCCTTCCTCAGCGACCACCACGCGCGCGACACCATAAGCGAAGCCGAGCTGGCGATGGACGAGACCGGGCGGTTTCTGGCGTTGCGCGTCCGCCATCTCGCCAATATGGGCGCCTACCTCGGCGTCGCTGCCGCCAAGATACAAACCGACAATTTCATCCGCTGCCTGCCAGGCTGCTACGACATCCCGCTCATCGATGTCGGGATCAAATGTGTCTTTACCAACACCGTGCCGACCGGCCCCTATCGTGGCGCTGGTCGGCCGGAGGCGAGCTATCTCGTCGAGCGGATTGTCGAGGAAGCCGCGCGAATCAGCGATATCGATGCGATCGAACTGCGCCGCCGCAATTTCGTAGCCCCAGCCGCGATGCCTTACACGACGGCGATCGGCACCGTGTACGACAGCGGAAAATTCGAACAGGCACTCGCCAAAGCCCTGGACCTGGCGGCCTACCGGAGCTTCGAGGACAGGCGGCGGCTTTCGCAAGCAGCCGGCCGCCTGCGCGGCATCGGCATCTCCTCAGCCCTTGAACACTCGGGGTCGCAGCCGACCGAGAGCTGCGAGATCGCCTTCCCTGGCGACGGACGAGTCATCCTTAAGCTCAACGTGCAGTCGACCGGCCAGGGCCATGCCACTACCTTCGGCCGCCTCGTCGCCGAGCGTCTCGGCGTACCAGCCGAAACGCTCGGGCATCGCCACGGCGATTCGCGTTTAGAACTACCCGGCTACGCCGCAGTCGGCTCGCGATCGGCGATGACGGTCAGCCATGCGGCGATCATGGCGGCGGAAGCGGTGCTGGCAAAGGCACGAAAATTTGCCGCGACCATGCTGCAAACCGCAGAAGTGAATCTTGTCTATGGCGGAGGCTGCTTCCATGTTGTCTCCAAGACCAATAGCGTGTCGCTGTTCGAAGTCGCTGACTGGGCCGCGCAGATGAAGAATGGCGGCGAAATCGGCGAGAGCCTGGACACACGCATCACTGCCGAGACTCCGACGACTTTTCCAAACAGCTGTCATATCGCAGAAGTCGAAATCGATCCCGACACCGGCGCCATCGAAATCGTTTCCTACGCTGCGGTCGACGATTGCGGCTCTGTGCTCGATCCGACTCTTGTCGCCGGGCAGATCCATGGTGGTATCGCACAAGGAATTGGCCAGGCGCTCATGGAGCAAGCAATCTTCGATAGAGCGAGCGGTCAACTGATCACGGGTTCATTCATGGACTATAGCATGCCACGGGCCGGTGATATGCCCGCGCATCTGGCGCTTGCCAGCCAGCCAGTGCCGGCAACGACCAATCCGGCCGGCGTCAAGGGCATCGGCGAGATGGGATCGGTTGCAGCCATTTCGGCCGTCATGAACGCCATCGCCGATGCCATCCCGTGCCGCGCCGGCCGCGAGATGGAAATGCCCGCGACGCCGGAAAAGATATGGCGTGCCTGCAAAGCTCTAAAGGTCGGGGATGATTTCTAAACCGCGCTTGATTGCGATCACCGGACCGGTCGACATCGGCAAGACCGTCTTCCTATGCATGCAGGACGAGATCGCCAAGGACAAGAAGGTGACCGTCGCCGAAAGCCTCTCCGTCGACAAGGCACGCACAACGGTGCCGACGCTGATTGCCGCGCTGTTTTACGGCCTCTCCCGCGCGAAGGAGCGAAGGTTCCGCCCCAGGGCGAAAAGCGCGATCGCGAGTTGCAAAAGCTGGTCCTGGCGCGCCGAGGCCCCGCAATTATCAGAACGGCCAAAAGCTGGCTAGAAACGTCAGCATTTCGCTGCCCCGCTGCATGACGTTTTGGTACCAGCCAGACACCGTTTCATAAGCAACCTGCAGTGCACCCAGAAAGAAAACGAAACAGATGACGGTAGCAAATACCTTGCCAAACCCCTCGTCACCCTTCGGGTCGCTGCTCTGATAAACGTAATCCTGTCGATTAAACATGGTCCACTAACGGTCCCGGTCGTCGCGGTCGCGTTCCCTTCTTTCTAGTTCCTCGCGCTCCAACTCCTCGAGGCGAGGAATATGCTGTTGCGCCGGATCGGTCCGCGTCGTTTCACCGCCGCGCTGTGCGGCCTCCTTGTCCGTGTTTAACTTATCCTGCAGCCGATTTGTAGTATCTACGGTCGACGCCAGTTCGTGAGCCTGCCCGGCCGGTTCGTCCGGCCGGCGCTCGGCCTCCTCGGGGCGAGGATCTCGCTGCTGTTCGGTCACGGCATCGACATTTGCAGGGGGTTTGCCTTTGTCTTCTGCCGGCCGCTCTTGGGTCTGCTCTGCCGCCTCGATGGCGCGCTTGAGCTCCGGATCCTTCTCGGCTACCTCGCGCATATAGGTGTTGCCCTGGACGGCAAGCTCTGCCGCGCGAGCCAGTCCGCGCTCAATATCGGCTCGCAATGCCCTTGGATCGTTGGAAAGCTCACCGGCCTCAATTCTATCCAAACCCTCGCGACTGGTTTCGATGTCCACAAGAACGTCATTTGCCGCCTCGACAACCGCCTTACCGTGTTTGGCGACTGCCGCATCCCACCGGTCATTCGCATCGTCTCGACGCTCCCGGCTTTCGTTTCGCTCGGTCGCGGTCTGCTCCGCCAGTGCCTGGCCCTTCATCTCGTAGAGCTCCATGAGCTCGCGCCGGCCGTTCACATGCTCGCGGGCGACAGACGCGACTTCATCAAAGTCGTCTCGCTCGTCCGCACCAACGCTCCGCTCCAGCCGGAACAAGGCCGTCTCGACCGTCTTTTCATAGGCTTCAAACTCCGCCCGCGTTGTCTCGCGCATGTCCTGATCCTCCAAAACGACTTTTTGCAAGGTTACCAGATTGGCGCGGAATTTTGATCCGAAATCTGCATGGACGACATTTGCGCTCGCTCCCGCCTGACCTGCCGAAAGGCTTTCTGTCAAATGATCCAGCTGCTGTTCTGCGTAGGCGACAACACGTCGATCACCGCTGGCGAGCGCAATTTTCTGCCAACTCTGCGTTGCCTTTATGGCATACTCCCGGCTTCTTTCGGCCTTCGCCAGACCGCGCCGTCCGCCCCGCTTGGCGTCGTATCGTCCCTGTGCCGCCTCGCTGGTCCCGACGTGCTCGGTCCGCCCTTCACTGCTCACCGGCCTCACCTGATTGCGGGTAAAGGCGGGAGGGCTGGCGAACTCGCGACGATCGGTCATCTCCATCGCTATTCCGTGCGCCCGGGCCATCTGCGCCATTGTGGCCCGCCACTCCCGAAACACCTGAGGGGTCGTCTCGATCCGATCACCCGATTCCGATCGCATGGTGATGATCGCGTGCGCATGGACATGTGGCCGCTTGCCCCCCTCGCCTTCTTCCTTCGGATCATTGGCCGGATCATGCATGGCAAACACATAGCGATGGCCGGCGAACTGTTCGGCAAGGAAGTCGCGTGCAGCGTTTTCAAACGCCTCGACATTCGTGCCGGCCCGGGCCGACATGATCAGGTGCATCACGTCGCGGCCTTTGCGGCTGTGCAGATCACCGCGCCATTCCTTTTGCACCAGGTCGCCAGCGAGCTTTTCGTCACCAACGATTTGGCCGCGGTCGTCGCGAACGTTGCCGTCATGACGTTCGACCAGGCTCCGCAATTTGCTGGCGCCATACTCGACACCGTTGCCGTAGCCTTGGAACGAGAACCGTGCTCCTGTCCCTTGCGCGGCCGCACTGGCGTCATAGCGCGCCTGAATGATGCTGGCGGCCTTGTCGTCGCCAGTCAGCCGCTCGCCATGCCCGCTTCTGAGCACGACCGCTCCTTGAACCGCCAGCGCGCCGTCGGCCTGGCGCGTGACCGCATAAGCGTAGCGGCGATCGCCGAATGCGCTCGTCAAACTGTTCCTGACCAGCTCATGCATCGCCTCGTCTGACGAAACCGCCGCAGTCGCAATCTCTGCCGAGAAGCTGCCGATATCGCGGCTTTCTGCGCGGTTCTGGAACAGATGGTTCCAGTCTCCCCGCAACCGCGCCAGATCCTCGCGGCTGCTGATGCGCTCGCCGTTCTCGTTCTCGACGGCGAGCTCGCCGGCGCGCGACACATAATTCAGCATCGCCCCTACCCTCGCGCCGCCGCCGTAGGATGCCATTTTGACAACCGCGGGCTGGCTGCCCTGGGCCACCGCCGCTAGCCGTGTTTCTATTGGACGGGACGCCTCCGCTGCCCGCGTCTCGACCGCGAAGATCGGCCTGGCGGCCGTCCGCCGCATTTTCGGCTGGCTGCCTCCGCCGCCACCAACACCACCGCCGCCGCCTAGCTCTGCCAGGGCCTTCAGCCGCCGCCGCATTTCTTCCTCGGCCGACCGCCGCTTTCCACCAAGCGACAACTCATGCAGCAACGCCGCGCGCCGCTGCTCCCATTCGCTGGTGAAGGCGCCGAAGAAAATTTCCACCCCTTACCCCTCCCCGCGCCGCTTGTGGCCGGCGCGCTTCGCCAGCGATCGTAACTCCGTCAAAACGGCCGCTTGGACGCGCTGCACGTTGCCAAGATTAATGTCGAGTTCGCTCGGGTGAACGCTCTTGCCGCTGTTTATCGATCGCGCAACCTGGTTCAGGTTCACGCCGATCGCGCGCATGTCCTCCAGCAACAGCGCCATGACGAGCCGATCATCCTTAGTCAGGATCGGTCGTACGCCGGCGCCTTCGAGGATTAGCGACCGAAAAAATCCCGAAACCGTCATGTCGGCCGCCTTCGCGGCCTTTTCGATCGCCGCATATTCGTCCGCGCCGACGCGGGCATGCACCATTCGACCCTTCCGGTCCGGCTCGAGCCGGACCTCGAATTTCGCGTCGTCCATTGGCCTGGACCCCTCTCTCTGGCGCTTGCGGCAGGCATCGAGGGCTGGTTCCTCGAACGTCGGGAAAAATGTCGCACATTTTTCCGTATCCTGCCACCACAAATAGACGTGAAATTCACACTCAATAGAACCAACTTTTCGAGCGGCCCACAATTCGCTCGACTTTATCGCGACCATGAGCAGGGCCTTCGCCCCTGCCCATCAAACGTTAAAAGCGCTCTCCAGGGTTCACCTCCAGGACCGCTTTGTCGGCCTTTGTGTGCCCCTCGTACTCGCCCGCAAGGGACGCTCCGCTCTTCGCCCTGGCCGGCTGCGTGCGAGCGTCACAGACGGCCTTCGCGCGGCTCCGGGGTTCACCACAAAGGGAGCGGCAAGGCCTGCGGCGCCGCTGACGGCCTCTTTGGCCAAACGAGGGAAAATTGCGGTCGACTGGCGAGGGCTCCAGGGTTTGCTCAACGCCAGCGCGCGCACCCATTCCAGTTTCACACGACTTGTTCACACGATGTGTTCACATGCCATGACGTTACGATGTGAACGTAAGGTGTGATTGAAGTATCACACCTTGGGATGGTGAGGCGTGATCGCATCGTGTAAGAACGCCATGCGAACGCAAGCATTCACTTCGTTTGGAAATGCAGTTGCCCAACAGGATGCATGAGCGTGGCGACGGTCCGCCGCGTTCGGCTTTGGGGGCGTCAAAGGAGGGATCAGACATGCCTCGAAGAATTTGCGCGATCAGCGGAAAAGGCGGCGCCGGGAAGACGACGGCCATTATCCTCGTTGCCGGCGAGTACGCTATTCAGGGAAAGAAGGTTCTTCTGATCGACGCCGATCCGCGCCAGAACCTCGCCGAATGGTGGAAGCGATGTGAGGCCAAGGACAATCTTCCGGCCAACATCGAGCTGCACAGCGCGGCAACGCAGCGAAGCATTGAAACCGTGCTGGCCGACCAAGACGGCGTCTATGACGTAATCCTGATGGACTCACCGGGCATCGACAGCGTTATCCGCGATACGATCATCCGCAACTCCGACCTGGTGCTGACGCCAATTCAGCCGAACCAGGATGAAATTAAGGCGGCCGGCGAAGCCGCCACCATCACGGCGGATATTGGCGACAGGGAGGGGCGCACTATTCCCCACGTCAACGTGGTGACGCGCATCGCCCTTCCGGGCCGCGTGCTCGAGGCTTACAGGCTGATCCGTCCGTTCATCGCCAATCTTCGCGACAATGGCTATGAATCGACGCTGATGGATACCGAGCTCACCGAAAGAAATTGCTACCGCGAAATCCGTAACGGCCTCGGCACTTTGCAGATGCTTGAGCTGACCGACCCGGTCATGAAGGGTCGCGCGGAGATTGCGGCGTTTGTGGCCGAGCTCGATCGCCATCTCGCGGCAAACCGGGAAAAGGTGGGAAATGTCTAAAGGCAAACTGTCCGTCTCTGACTTTCCGATCGCTCCGCGACGGCCGAAGCCAGCCATATCCAAAGCCGCAATGAAACCAGCCTCTGTGTCGGTAGGGGCAGAGGTGCGAACGGCTGCAAGGGAACCAGCAGCGGCGCTGGTTTCAGAAACGGATGCGACAAGGGAACGGCCGCGGCGCAGTCTGCCGAACCCGAGCGGCGAAGAGCGCAAGAGCAAGGCGGTCGAACGTGCTTTGGCTCAGGAGGAGGGACGCTATCGCCTGCGCGACCTCAAACGAGCGCACACGCGAGAAGCCAAGCACTACGTCAATTGCCCGTTGGACTACGACACGAAGCTGCGACTGCAAAAGGCCGCCTTCGACAACGACATCAAGATGACGGTGATTATAAAGGCGGCCATCAACCAGTTTCTCCGAGACAACGGCTATTGATCCGTGAGCGGTCGAAGCCTCCTGCTCGGGATGACGATCGGTATCCTTATTGGCATCTACGCCGCACCGTTGTCGTGTTGCCTCATCTAATTTTGTTACCGGCTGCCTCACCAAGAATGTTACCCGCTCGCCAGACGTGCGGAATCTGAAGCGAGGTATGGCGCTGGGCCGCTGACCTCGCCGATGAGCCGCTGCACGGCTTGTTGTCGCCACGCCCTTACTCGCTTCTGCAGCGTGTGAAGCTGGCGCAAGCTGTATCGTCCGGGGTGACGGGCCTGGAACTCGACGAGAAGTTCAAGTGCTGTCTGATCGGGACGCTCTTCAAGGCATCGTGCCATCTCTTCCCAATGGTCCTTAAAGATGTCGGGACGTCGGCCGCGCGGTTTGTCGTTGAGCCGACGATAAGTCTTTGGCCCAACGACAACACCGCGGGCGCGAGCCGCTTGGCGCCAGAGATTGACCCGTCGAACGAGTGTTTTGTACTGCTTGCGGGTAAATCGACCTGGAAACTGGACGCACAGCTCCTCGAAGAGCTGCGTGGCGTTGATGTTGGGGAATTCCTCCAATCGGCGACAAACGGTCGGCCACACCATGCGGAGCGCCTGGACGCGGGCTACCTTCTCGGACCACGATGGGCGCGGCCTCCGTCCATCCGCTCGCGATGTCGGTCAGAACCAGGCTGTGAACGTAGCTACCGCGGTTGACTCCCCCGCAATGAGCGACCAGGTCCATCTCCATGCTGCCGGGCAGCGGCTCGTTCCAGTCGGCAAAGGTGCGCATTTTGATGCGCCGCCGGGGCTCTGGCACAACCCTTGGCGGCTCTTTCGTACGCATGGTGCGCCTTGGCATCTGGAGCAAGCGGTCGATCGTGGCGGCGCTCATCGACAGGATCTTGTGGCGTATCTCCTCCTCGAGCTTCAAATGTCTATTGCGTTCCAGCGCCGGCAACAGAATGGGCAGCAGTGCCTTGAGGCGCTTGCCGCAGACTCGATCTGAAGCTTCCCACAGCACAATCAAGGCGGCCCGAGCGGCCTCATCATAGAGCGACAGGCGTTGGCGGGTCTGACGGTGCTTCGGCTCCGGGTGGCTGTTCAGGACACGGATTGCGGACTTTTCGTGATACCCCGTCGCCGCAATGAACTCCTCCAATATCCGGCGCTTGTCCTTGGTCGTTGCGGCCGCATAGCGATCCCTGACCGCATTGGCCAGTTCCATACGCATGGCATGTGTCATCTTCGTCTTCATGTTGCCTCCTGGTGGTGAAGGCACCATGGCGACATGCGCCTTCACGGGTAACATTTTAGGTGAAGCAACGAACCCGCGCGGTAACATTTTCCTTGAGGCAATGCGTCAACCGTTTGTCGGTCGCCAAGGCTTCGACTTTGATAAAGGCTCAAAGGCCGCTCCCCCATTGAACGGGCTTATGGAATCCGCTCTCGAGGCGGCCATCCGGCCGTCTGACGAAACCGCCAAGGGCGAGCTGTTTCGCTTATCCAATTGGGATATCTCAATGCACGGGACTGGATCGACGGTTACCGTGAAGCGATGTATTAGTATTGGCAGAGATTCTATCGCGTGCGAACTCCTGGCGCATCTGGGGTGGGTCGATGGGGAAAAACTTGTCGAAGCTGTGTTCGAAGGAGAGCCGGGTACTTGGCGAATGGTTGCAGCCAGGGCACGCTGATTTTTTTCTCTCAGTGGGCAGTGCCTGTCCCCGCGCCAACTCAAGGGCGTTATGAATGCAGGCTTCCGCTGGAAAGAACCATGCCAGGCGAGCGCGGCACGGCCCTGATGGTTGCTTATTTCGAGTAGCGGAAAGCGCTGTCCTCACTCCCCGCTTCTGGAAAATCGCTGTGCGAGCGAGTGCCGAGGCGTACTTGGGTCAATCCCGTTTTCAAATGTTTGATTGAGGTCGTCGCCCTGTCCGCGACTGGAAAAAAGCAAGAAGGGAGAGGACGTGGCTAAGGATATGGACGCCTATAAAAACAAAATGGAATTGGTTGCGACGATCGATCCCGAGATCGACAAACCTGTTTTCCGCCGCCCAGGGTTCGAAGGCATCAAAACCCTCGGCGAGATCGATGAAAGAATTGCCACCTTCATCCGCAAGGCGCGCGAGGACAAGGATCTGACTCGCGCCGAGCTTGCTCCCTTGCTTGGTCTTTCGATGCAGGTTTACGGCCGCTATGAACGCGCATTCTCAAAAATGCACGTCACCCGCATGATCCACCTATGCGAAATCCTCGGATTCATGCCGATGGAAATGCTGTTCAGCGCTGCCCCGCATCTCTGGGGCCGCACGCCGGAGGAAGCGCGCGACACCATGGAACTCGCCCAACAGGTCGTGTCTCTGCCGCACGGCACCAAGCGCGATCTGCTGGCCCTGGTTAAGAAAATGGTTGCGCTCGAACGGGCCGCAGACGGAGCGGCGGCGGAAACGCGAGAAGAGGGACGCCTGTAGCAGTTAGCCGACACTCTCCCTCATGCCCCGCTGCTTTCACCCTAAACACCTGCCTATGTAAGTTCTGCTTTGCGCAGGTCGTCGTTACGTTTCGGACACCTGCTGCCAAACCAGACAGCATTTCGAAGCAGGAAGCGCCAGCTATTGGAACGGCGCAAGCAGACCTTGAATGTCGCCCCATGTGACTATCAGCTTTCCGGGTCCTCACGTCAGGGATGAAAGCCCGGAAGGGGGAAGACCCGCATGCTGGGGCTTCCCTGCCGACAGGCCGGTCCGAAGGCCAGCGGAGGCGAGGGCGCGCCTCGATCTCCCGCGTGACCATAGGAGAACTCGGACAGACCCACGTATTGCCTCACCCTGGAATGCTCCCGAACGATTTTCCGTTGCCTCACCATAATGTTCCCCAGGGCTAGGATTCGATCAATGGGCGATCGGCTCGATTGCCGGCTCCACGTGTATTGGGCCGAACACCATCGCGTGTGCCTTTTCCTTCCGCCAGATCTTCAAGCGGCGCTGCAGCGTGCGCAGAAGTGGATCAGGATATTGCCCCGGCTGCTCCGCCTGCAGACGCACCAGTAATTCGCGGCTGGTCCGCCAGGGCTCTTCGTCGAACCACGCGCGCAGCTGGCCTGTGACCTTCACAAGCGGATCCGGTCGACGACGACCCCGCTTTTGCATCGGCTTGGCTCTTGCGGTGGGGCGGACTTCCCCCTCCTTCCAGGCCGTCCGCAGACCCGACAGGAACTGGTCCAGCGCCGGATCGTTCACCACCAGCGCCGGCGTGCAGGATTCATCGGCAATTTCGACGAGGCGCTGCTGCGCCGATCGCATCTCCTGCAGCAGCTTTACCGGGTCCAGCCTCGCCTGTGTTTGCGCCAGCCTGGCCCGAACCGGTTCAGGCGTGCGTGGATCGGCCAGCAGTCGCTGGCACGGTGTTGCCGCAGGGTGATAGCGCTTGCGCATGCGGGCGCCGTCCCGTTCCTTTCCGGCCAGCTTGAAGGAGGGCTGAAAGAAGTTCACGAACAGCCGCACCGTTGCGTAGAGTTGTGCCAGAGCCGCAGCGGCTTTGAGTCCCTCCAGCCGGCGATAGCCGACGATGCGCCGCACCACGGCGCCGTTCTTCTGTTCGACGAAGGCCTGGTCATTTTTGCGGTAAGGACGGCAGCGGGTGAACTCGATGCCGGCCTCCTGACAGTAGTCGCGTATCGTCTCGTTCAGGAACACGCTGTCATTGTCCGTGTCGAATCCGAGAAGCTGAAATGGCAGGAGCCGACGTAATTCCGTCAGCACCTCGCTCAGCAGCTTCTGCTCACGCACCAGCAAGGGCGCGCATTCCGTCCACCCGCTCGCGATGTCGGTAAGACAAAGCGTTTGTATGAAGCTTCCCCGCGCCGTCGGTCCGCTGTGCGCCACCAGGTCGGCCTCGACGAATCCAGGCGGCGGATCCTGCCAATCGGAGAAGGTTCGGATCGGAATGCTGCGCCGCAGCGCGGTGGACGCTGTGCTGCGACGGCGTCTCGGCCCACCAGCGATGTCTCGAACCTCGCGAAGAGCGCGATCGATCGTGGCCGCGCTCATCGCCAATAGACGTGTACGGATCTCGGCGGTTAGATGCAGATGCCCGTGACGTTCCATCGCCTCCACCAGAATCGGAATCAGCATCTTCAGACGCTTGCCGCAGATGCGATCCGAAGCTTCCCAGAGCACGATCAGCGCTTCGCGCACCGCGTCGTCATAAAGCCGGCGGTCCGGCCGCGGCCCCGAACGATGCGCCGGTGGTCCACTCCGCAGCAAACGCATGGCATGCTTGCGGTGAAGGCCGCTCACCGCCGCGAATTCATCGAGAATGCGCGTCTTCTCTGCCCGATCGCCTCGGGCGTAGCGCTCCGCTACCACTTTCACCAGCTCATCCCGCGTCGCCATGCTTATCCGCCTCATCTGATTTGCTCCCGCCCCAAAACTGCGGGGAGCAAATCAGATGAGGCAACGACCTAACATCCGGGAGCAGTTCAGGCGATGCAATGCGCCCAGCGCGCGCTCAGGCAGTTGTCGCCGAGCATTCAAACGCGCTCGTCAGCCAGACTCTTCGAGTTTTCAGCATCAAACCATCAAATACACCTCCCAGGCGCGCTGCGTACTCATGACTGCGACGCTCAAGGCCACGAGGGGTGCCGTGATGTCGATTCACACATCGCGCGTCTCGCAATCAACGTAGCGAGCACGCTCGCCATGTTCGTCGAAACCTGGCAGCGACAGGAAAAACGCGCCTTGCTCCAGCATGAAGAGGCCACGTAATCCTCGGACCTTGGACCCTCGAAAGTCGGCTTCCGGGGCGAAGCCAACTTTCGAGGTGCAGATAGAGTCAGTTAGTGACTTCAATCCCACAGGCCTGAAAGTCTGCCATCGCCTTTTGGATGCCAGAAGCTGCCTGTCCACTGTCGGCCCATCTCGGCAGTCGGCGGCAGTTTAGACCCTAGAACACCAGCGTGTGGGATCGCAGGCGGCGGGTCGCCGAACCCCTCCCGCCCGGACTTGGCGGCAGGCGGGGGTGAGCGGTGAATGTCGGGCCTCACCCGGAGACTTCAGTTTTACGGGGCTCAACCGCCCAGCCACAGACACGAGGAGCAGTTGCAGACTGCCATACTGGAGTACGTCGGTTGCCAGCCGTACAGCGAGGACGCGCGCCCAACAATTCGTTAACGAATGAACTTCAAACTTATCGTATTTGTTGAGCATCGACTGTCAACGTAGTTGTATTTGGGAAGTATTTGGGATATCGGAGTGGTGAGGCCCATTGGGGGGCTCTCCGAGTACCAAAAAGAGCAACGAAGCGGGACAGCCCAGTTCCGGTATCTCTCGCGTTGGCTATGCTAAAGGAGGGGTTTGAATGTCAAAGCGCAGTTTTCTTTCACCGGTCGCTCTGTCGGCGACAATATTAATGGGCACTCAGCTGCAACCGGCCCTAGCTGTTGAGACTGTGTCTCAAGTGGAGCAAGGTTCGGGCAATAGCAGACTTATTGATGCGGAGGGCTTTGGCGTAGTCCTGGATCGCTCGCAGGGTCGGGAGATCCAGATGGCCTATCACACAAGCCATTCCAGCCATTCCAGCCACGGATCACACTGCTCCGGATATTCGTACTGCTAAGTTCATGCAAGCAGAGCCCTCCGAACTTGTTGCGTCCGCGACTGAGTCCTTTGATTTGTCAGTCTTTTCTATGGACTGCATCAAGCGGGCGGGATACCGGATAACAGCCAAAGCCTCCGTCAACATTTCGACGGAGGCCGGTAATGCCGTCTGTGTCCTCCACTTCACCAAGCCCGTATCGCGGGAAGATGCTGCGAAGGCCGTGGAGGGATTGCGGCTGGAGGTGCTGGATCAGGATCTGCGGTCAGTGGTTGCCGCCGAGACAGCCACGCTCCGCAACACCATTCTCGCGCTGGCGTTCTCCCGCTCGGGCCTGCAATCCGTTGACTAAATTCTCGCCACTGTCGGAGTTCCAGGCAACTGGGGATGGTCACTATCAGCTGGCCCCGTTCCGCTTTTCGCCGTTGGACAACGAGCGATACGTGATCACCAACCAGGCCGGGGAATATTCGGTGCAGCCTCGCTCGGTCGTCGCTGCCTTGGTCAGGCACGAGCTGAAACCGTCGGATTCCGCCTACTCCCGGCTGCGCAGTAAGCATTTCCTGTTTGACTCGTCGTCGACCATTGGACCCGTTATGCTGGCGACGAAGGTTCGTACCAAGGCAAAGCGTCTGGCGAACTTCACCGCGCTGCACATCATGGTCATGTCGCTACGGTGCGAGCACTCCTGCCCCTACTGCCAGGTGTCCAGGCAGAGCGAAGATCGCTCGGCCTTCGACATGACTAAAGAGACTGCGGAGAAGGCGCTTGGGCTCATCTTCCAGTCTCCGAGCCCAGCGATCAAAATCGAGTTCCAGGGCGGCGAGCCGTTGCTCAACTTCGACCTGATCAGATTCGTCGTGGAAAAGGCTGAGTCGATCAATGAAGTCGAGAAGAGATCGCTGCAGTTCGTGATAACCACAAATCTGGCTGTGGTTACGAATCAAATATTCGAGTACTGTAAGGAACACGACATACTTATTTCGACTTCGTTGGATGGTCCCGCCAAACTTCACAACGCAAATCGGCCGAGGCCGGGCAAGAACAGCTATGAACTCGCCATCGAAGGGATCCATCGGGCCCGGGCGGCGCTCGGCCACGAGCGCGTCAGCGCTCTGATGACGACCACCAAAGCCAGCCTCGGCATGGGTCGGGAGATCATCGACGAATACGTGAGGATGCACTTCCCCGGCATATTCCTCCGCCCGCTATCTCCCTACGGCTTCGCGGTGAAGACCAAGTGGTATGCGTCCTACGACACCGAGAGCTGGGTCGATTTCTACTTCGACGGCCTCGAATACATCATCGAGCTCAATCGCAGGGGGACGCCGTTCATAGAGTTTTATGCCTCGACCATCCTGACCAAGATGCTGACCCCGTTCGAGCCCGACTACGTGGACCTCATGAGTCCGGCGGGGATCGGGATCTCTGCTGTCGTCTATAATTACGACGGCGACGTCTATGCGTCGGACGAGGCGCGGATGTTGGCTGAGATGGGCGACAAGAGCTTCCGCCTCGGCAATGTACATCGAAACACCTATGCCGAGATATTCACGTCCGACGCACTGCTCGATCCGATCGAACAGTCTTTCGCCGGTTCGGCGCCGATGTGTTCGGAATGCGCTTTCGAGCCTTTTTGCGGCTCCGAGCCGGTGTTCCACAAGGCGACACAGGACGACTTTGTGGGTCTAAAGACGCGGTCATCCTTCTGCTACCGCAACATGGCAATCTTCAAGCGGCTGATCGGGCTGATGGAAGAGGATCCATCGATCCGCGAACTTTTCATGGGCTGGACACGTTAGCGATGCTAGCCCTTAGCGGATTTGCGACCTGGACCAACGTGGACGGCGGTTCGCCAAAGGCTCTGCTGCGCCTCTCGACCGACTCAGTTGTCGATGCCAGCGATCGCCAACACGACGCATATCTTTTTCGCGGCGGCCCTGTCAGCCCGGACTACGAATGGGTGGTCACGTTCGAACGCTTCAGGGCTGACGTCGAAGCCGCGCGGACGAGCGGCAAGTTCATAGTGCTACCCAACCACTTCGAGTACCTCGCCGGGGGCGACGTCATTCGATTCGTCCCGGGCCGAAAGGCAGTCCGGGTCCTGTTTCGAGCGTCGGCCAACGCCAACTATTTTCTGACGACCGAACGCTGCAACCACTACTGTTTGATGTGTTCACAGCCGCCAAAAGACGTCGACGACGGCTGGCTAGCGGATGAAATTTGTGAGGCTATACCGCTTCTGCCGACCGCCACGCCATTTCTCGGCATCACGGGTGGCGAACCGACCATCATTGGGGAACCATTCTTCCGTATCCTGTCGAAGGCGAGAGACCACTTGCCAAATACGCCGGTCCATATCCTTTCGAATGGCCGAAGCTTCAGCGACACGGCATTCGCCCGCCGTTATGCCCAAATTGGCCACGGCGCCCTCTCAGTCGGGATTCCGCTCTACGCCGCCGATCCAGAGATTCACGACTATGTCGTGCAGTCGAAGGGGGCCTTCGACGAGACCATTGCGGGGATCATGAATCTCAAGTCACTCGGCCAAGAAGTCGAGATCCGAGTCGTGGTGCACAAGCAGACCTATAAGGGCCTTACTGAACTGTCGGAGTTCATCTTCCGGAACCTGACCTTTGTCGACCATGTCACCTTCATGGGGCTAGAGATTACCGGCTTTACGAGGGCGAATATGGACAGCCTCTGGATCGACCCCTATGACTACAGGTCGGAGTTGAGGAACGCGGTCCGCTATCTCGCCGCAGCTCGAATGAACGTCTCGGTCTACAACCATCAGCTCTGTGTCCTTGACGGATCGATCCATGCCTTAGCAAAGCAGTCTATCAGCGACTGGAAGAATGAATATGTTGCCGAATGTGAAGGTTGCACGAAAAAGGACGAGTGCGGCGGCTTCTTCGCTTCAAGCAAGATCGCTAGAAGCGCCCATATCTCGCCATTTCTGAGCTAATATCCCGAAGCAAGCCTCCCACGTCATTAAGGCTTCGAGCAACGTTGTGAGGCTCACATTGCAAAAGGCTTTGCCCTTCTTAATGTCTATCGTTTTTGCGTCGATCGGATGCCAGGAAACATCCGCGAGTGAGACGTATTGGTGCAGCAATAACGCTAAGCTTGTTGTTTTTGATCGGCAGGCAGGGGCTCATTTTTCTCACAAAGAGACAGTGCTAGAAGGTGGAGAAAAGAAGGCGTACTGGATGGGATGTGGCTACAGTAGGTTCGCTGAGCTTCCTAGTGAGATTTTTGTCCCGAACCAAGAGAAAACCATAATCATGCAAGGCATAGGCGATAGCTGCAGTCAGGGGCAGTTGTTACTATTCAATTCTATCACGCTTAATATTCTAGTTCTTAACAATCGGTCGTTTCGGATTGAGGAAGAATTGCATTGTCGACGGAATTAGGATGGATTGATGCGAAATCTGCGTCCGACAACAGAGCCCCCGGTTCATGCCGGGAATGAAATCCGTGTCGTGTCGCCGCTCCCTCGAGCCAGGCGACAATATCTGAGGTCATCCCATCAAGTCGGTATTTCGTCGATCGGTTTACCCACTCAATTCTTCAGTTCCTTTTTGTGGGCTCGACGATGCCGCGCGGGTCACATAGCATAGAACGCAGCGTGCCCATAGATCGCTAGCTGAGAACCCCGGCAACGTATCCGCTCATGCCACGCCTCTTGATTTCAGCCCGATCGCAATGATCACAGCAAGCTCGAAATCGCATTGCGGGCGAGCGGCTCCCGAATACCCAGTCGAGAATTCTGACTGACAGACTCGGACGCTCCCTGGATTTCGGGCCTTGGAAGTACGCCGAGATCGCCTCTCTCATACAGGTCTGCGACCTCATCATCTTGTTCACCTGGTCGATCTGGCGGAAGCGTTGTTCAAGCATGTGTCCGCGATTGAGATTCAAGACGTCAGTCGATGCGACTGTCTTCTCGGCCATGAATCGAAGACGCGAAACGTCGCGGTTTACACTTGAGCCAATGTGGAACATGACAGCCACAGAGGGCCTTCCGTCCCGGCCGGCACGGCCGAATTCTTGCAGCTGATCCTCGACAGAGGCCGAATGCTGCCAGTGGATGACCAGGCGGACGTTCGGGACATCAAGACCCATTCCAAACGCGTTCGTGCAAATGATCTGGTCGACTGACGGCCCGCTCTGCCCGAGGAACCTTTTCACGAGTTCCTGACGATCCCAAGAGGTTCCGAGCTTCGAATGGTACAAGGGGATATCAAGCC
>NZ_AP023261.1 GCF_016756595.1 Mesorhizobium sp. L-2-11
TTCCCGCAAAGCTATCCACGAAGCCCGCATCATCCGAGACGCGGAAGTCGTGAAGCCGGGCGTTGTCCGCGCCACCGTCGATGAGGCGCTGGCCGCCGGCAAGGAACCGACCAAGGCCAAGGTGCGCCAGGCCGTCGAGGCGGTCGCGCCGCCGCGCGGGCAAGCGAAGGCAAAACCTGCGCCGACCAATGGCAATGCCGAGCGCATCGAGATGCAACGCGTCAAGGCACAGATCTGGCGCGACCTGCGCACCGGCCTGGAGGCGCTCGCTTCACTTCCCGCCGCCGCCGATGTCGCCGACATCGTCGCCGGCACCAATCAAGCCAGACCGATCGTCGAGCGGCGCCTGCCGCAGGCGCTGGCCTTTCTCAAGGAGTTCTCCGATGCATGGAACGCGTAAGGCACCGGCCCAGATCGAGCGAGTGACGCTCACCCCCGAAATGGCCTTCGACCTGCTCAACCACAACCAGCAGAACCGGCCACTGCAGGACCGCCATGTCAACCGCATTGCCAGCCAGATCATGGCCGGCAAATGGAAGTTCAACGGCGACACCATCAAGATTTCCGACACCGGCGACGTGCTCGACGGGCAGCACCGGCTGTTCGCCGTCATCGAAGCCAAAACCGCCGTTGAGACCGTCATCATCCGCGGGGTCGCGCGCGACGCATTCTCCACTATCGACACCATCCGGGCGGTGCGCAGCGGCGCCGACGTGCTGGCGATTAACGGCGCCTCGCGCTACCGCACGACGATCTCCAGCGCGCTGATGTGGCTGATCCGCTGGCAGCGCGGCTGCTTGCCGAAGTTCCGCGACCCGCGCAACAAGATCGAGAATTCCGACATCGAAGCGGCTTGGGCGGCGCATCCCGACATGGAGAAGGCGGTGGAGCGCGCCATGCAACTGCGCGGCCTCGGCAACCCAGCCGTCTTCGCTTTCGTCTACTACGTCATGGGCAACCTCAACGAAGCCGTCGCCGAGCGGATGATGGAAACACTTGAAGACCCGGCCGGCGTGCCGATCGACGATCCCTTCTACGCTCTTCGCGCATGGCTGCTCAGCGAAAATCGCAAGCGCCGCGAGCCTCTCGACTGCGTCGCTGTCATCATCAAGGCGGCCAACGCCGCCGCCAAGGGACGCAAGGTCAAGGTCTTGTCGTGGAAGCAGAGCGGCCAGAGCGCCGAGGCATTCCCCACGCTCGGTATCGTCAAGACAGGAGGCGCCAATGCACGCTGACTATCGTTCGTCGCCGCAAGCGCGGCCGGTGTTTCCAGAGAGTGCCGACGACGCGCATCCGCGCTGCCGCGAAATGGCCGAGGCGATGCGCGAGCTGTTCTCGGTCGGCGGCGGCGTCCGCTCGAAGGACCTGGTCGGCGCCGGCTTCAGCTGGACCGAGATCGTCGAGTTCAGGGATGCCGCGGCCAGGCTCGCCACTGACGCCAGCGTGCGGCAGATCACCAGCCGGCCCGACCTGATGGCCGACATCATCGAAAAGGCGCGCGCGCCGATGCCGAACCGGCCACCGCTGCCGCGCGACACCAAGGAGACGCAGGCGCGGCTTGTCGACTGGGGGCGCTACTGCACGGCCCGTGCCGCCCGTGTGCTCGACCCCTGGCCCGGCCAGCGCGAGCGGTGCCTCAATCTTCTGTCTCTGTACCTCAACCGCCTGCCGATTTTCCCCGCCAACCGCGAGACGGTATTGCGCGCGGTCGAACAGACGCTGCCGCAGGTGAGCCAGTGAACCAGGAGGTGCGGCACATCTCGAAAGACGCGCGGCGGGCTGGCCAGCAAGCGGCCCGCCGCTTCAGCAAGATGGTTCCGATCGTCATGCTGGACGGGCGGATCGCTGACCTTGCCGACATGAAGGCCGACCAGGTCGATTTCGCTCATATCGCGGCGGCCTTGTCGAAGACAGCGCGTTTCGCGGGTCGCCATCGTGGCGGCGCGCTATCGGTGGCGCAGCATTGCGTCATGGGCGCCGACGCTCTGTTCCGCGAAAGCGGCGACGGCGTGTTGGCCGGCTACTTCCTGTTGCATGACGCCCACGAATATCTGCTCGGCGATATCAGCCGGCCGGCGGTTCTGGATATCGACCTCAAGACCGCCGAATACCTGATCGAGAACGGCGTGCCCGCCGCGGTTGCTCACGGGGCCGTGGCGCATGGCGTCAAGCGCTCGAAACTCGCTTTGGACGCCCCGATAATCGAGGCGGCGCGGCTTCCGCCTATTTCGCGCATGCCACTCTATGCCCGCCAGGTCGCCGAGATGGACGAACGCATGTGCATGGCGGAAGCCCGCGCGCTTTATGGCGCCAAAGGCGATTTCCCGCTTGTTCGATGCGATCTGCCGCCGCCGAAACTGACCGGCGCGATCGAGCCATGGGGCGCGATGAAGGCCGAGATCGCCTTCCTCGACCGGATGGAGCGCTATCTCGGCATCGTCGCGAGGGCGGCATGACCAGCGGCCGTTCCGACCTGATCGACCTCACGCTGGCGCTGCACGCGATAACCGGCAAGGCCGTCTCCGAAACCGGCGACGACAGCAAGGCCGTCTGGGTGCCGCTCTCCGAATGCGAGATGGTCAAGAAGCCGGGCGGCATGGTCGTCGTCACTATGCCTGAATGGCTCGCGCTGTCGAAGGGCTTCATCTGATGTGCGAGCTCCGCCATTGGCACGACACGGTCGAGCGCTTGCGCGGCGGCGAGCCGCTGCGACTGCTGATCGGCGAGAAGCTCTACAATTCGAGCGAGATCATGCTCGCCGCGCCATTCGCTGCCAGCCTGCGCAATGATCTGATCGCCGACATCGAGGCGCAGATCGCCGGGCTGACGCGGCCAGATCCGAATGCACCTGCCGGCCATGCGCTGGTCACCCTGCCCGAAGAAAGGACCGCCTGATGGCCAACTCGCTCGATTTCATCGCTGTCGCTGACAAGCACCTTGTCTACGTCGGCATGACCAACCGTGAAGCTTTCGACAGGATTGATCTGCAATCGCCCACCAGCGATGGAGGCCGCTAATGGCCGGCAGCGTCAACAAGGTCATCCTGATCGGCCACCTCGGCGCCGACCCGGAAATCCGCCGGCTGAACAGCGGCGACATGGTGGTCAATTTCCGCATGGCGACGTCCGAAAGCTGGCGCGACAAGACTAGCGGCGAGCGCAAGGAAAAGACCGAGTGGCACACCATCGTCTGCTTCAATGAGAACATCTGCAAGGTCGCGGAACAGTATCTGAAGAAGGGCATGAAGGTCTATGTCGAGGGCCAGCTCTCGACCCGCAAGTGGGAAGACCAGGCAGGCGCCGCGCGCTACAGCACGGAAGTCGTGCTGCAGAAGTTCCGCGGCGAACTGCAGATGCTTGACAAATCAGACCATCCGGCGCGCAGCCCTGACGATTACGGCACCCAGCGCGGAGCCTCGACCCGCCAGGAGCGCGGCCCGGCCGAGCAGCAGTCGCCCGGCATGCGCAAAGCGCTCGACGACGAAATCCCGTTCTAACAGAGGAGCTAGACCTATGGCGCAAGCCAGGACGAAGCCTGTCATCGCGAAGGCCAGAAACGCACCGAAAAACCGTCTGGCCGCCAAGGCGGCAGCGAAGCCGGATGCCGTCGAGCAGGCGATGAACCAGACCGAAACGCCGGAGGCTACCATCAGGCGTCTGGCTGGAGAGGTGAAGAAGTTTTCAGACTGGTGGCATGAGGACAGACGAAAAGTGGAACGTCTGGAGCATCGTCTGCGCGCTCTCGAAGGCACTCTTCGCGCGATCTCCAATCTCGCACGTATCGATGTTGGAGACTTTGTCGAGCGATGCGATCGCGGCAGCCCCTACGACGACAGCCTTCCCTTCTAGCCCGCGACTGCGGGCCGGGCAGCGTTGCCCGCCCCGTCCGGAGGCCAGCCTGCCGGCACCTTCGGTTCGGTCACACTCGACGGCAGGCGCACGGCCGTGAGGACACCATGAAGAAAATAAGAGATGCCCAGACCATCATCGGCATGCTGGAGGGCGGCGAAGTCGCCGCCGCCATGTCGACCGAGATCACCGAGACGCTGGCCAAGCTGAAGGAGCTTTCCGGCGACCGGCCAAAAACCAAGATCAAGGGCCACGTCTCGCTCAAGATCAACGTGGAAGTCGAGGCCGGCACAGCGACGATCACCTGCGAGATCGATTCGAAGCGGCCGAAGCCGGCACGCGGCTCGTCTTTTTACTGGGTGCTGGATGACGGCTCGCTGTCGACTGAGCATCCGCAACAGACCGACATGTTCAGCGGACCGAGAGTGGCCGCCGATCGCCAGTAGTCCTGCTCCCCAACCCTTGAAAGGATCCTTTTCGATGAACGCCAAGACCACGCCTGCCGCCGAGATGGTGGAACTCATTGCGCCGGCCGCCGGCCTCGATATCAAGGCGCTTGCCCAGCTCGGCGCCGATGCAAGCGCCATCACCTTGTCTATGCTGGCCGCACCCGCCGGCATGGTCGGCGTGCCCACTTCGATCCCCGTGGCCTTGGTCAACGGCCGCTCGCCAGAAGCCCGCGGCGTCGCCAACCTGTTCGAACCGTTCCGCCAGCACCCTGCCCGCAAAAGCGGCCAGGCGGTCGCGCAGACTTTCGAAGCCTTCTGCGAACTGACCAATCGCCACAAGACCATCGACAGCGTCATCTTCGCCGATGCCGACTGGCGCAATCCGTCCTTCACCGCCGTTATTGACTACCACCAGAACGCCCCGGCCGGCCTCGCCGCCTTCGGCAAGCACCGCGTCCACTACGCCTTCCCGCTGTCCGAGGAGTGGAAGAAGTGGATCGAGATGAACGGCGAGCCGATGAAGCAAGCCGAGTTCGCCTATTTCCTCGAGGATCGCGTTGCCGAGCTCTCCTCGCCGACCGAGCATGAGCGGGCCACCTTCGAACAGCAGTTCCAGACCAAGATCGCAACACCTGCGCAAGTGGTCGAGTTGTCGCGCGGGCTGAAGATCAACATCGACACCAAGGTCAAGACGGCAACCACGCTGCAGAGTGGCGAAGGCCAGATCGCCTGGGAAGAGGCGCACAACGATGTCGATGGCAAGCCGCTGAAGGTGCCCGGCTTGTTCATGCTCAACCTGGCGCCGTTCTTCATGGGCGAGAAGGTGCGCATTCCGGTCAGGCTGCGCTACCGTCCGTCGGGCGCCATGATCATGTGGTCGTATCAGATCTATCGGCCCGACCAGGCGATCAACGAGCATGTCCGCTCGACGCTGGCCGAGGTGCGCAGCAAGACCGACCTGCCGGCCTATGAAGGCACGCCGGAGATGCCGGCGTGAAAAAGCCAGACGCCATCATCGTGTCGCGGGAGGCTTTGCTTCCCGCGCTCGGCCTGGTCAGCAAGGCTGTCGAGCGGCGCACCACCATTCCGGTGCTGGCCAACGTCCTGCTCGCGGTCGACGCCGCGGCCGGCACGCTGACGATCACCGGGTCCGACCTGGATTGCGAGCTGCGCACCACGCTTTCGTGCCAGGCTGGCAAGGACGAGGCGTTCACGCTGCCTTCGGGGATCTTGCATGACGCCGTGCGCAAGATGCCGGACGGCGCCGAGATCTCGCTTGTGGCGGAGAAGGATTTCGCCACGCTGAGCGCCGGCCGCTCGCGCTTCCGCATCCAGGTGCTGCCAGCAACCGATTTCCCGACCATGGACGCCGGCAGCCTTAGCCACAGTTTCGAACTCGATGCCGGCATGGTCGAGCGCATGCTCGACACTGTCTCGTTCGCCATCTCGATCGAGGAGACGCGCTATTACCTCAACGGCATCTATTGGCATACCAGTGAGGCGCTGAACGCCGTCGCCACCGATGGCCACCGCCTGGCCAAGTTCACAGCAGTCTTGCCCGAGGGCGCCGCCGGCATGCCGGCCATCATCATCCCGCGCCGCACGGTCGGGCTGATCCGCCAGATCATCGGCGACAAGGGCGCGGTCAAAGGAGGCGCGGTCAAGGTCAGCCTGTCCGATCTCAAGATCCGCGTCGAGACGGGCCAGGGCACGCTGCTGTCGAAGTTGATCGACGGCAGCTATCCGGACTACCAGCGCGTCATCCCGTCCGGCAACGCCAACCACTTCACTATCGAGCGGGAAGCACTGGCCAAGGCCGTCGATCGCGTTACCACCGTGTCCAGCGCGCGCGGCAGCGCTGTGAAATTCGCCTTCGAGGCCGGCGCCAGCCTGACGTTGACCACCAACAATCCCGACGCCGGCAGCGCCAATGACGAGGTGACGATCGAGCATGGCGAGGGCGACAGCGTCGAGATCGGCTTCAACGGCCGCTACTGCCTCGACCTGCTCAACGCAGCCGAGTCCGAGCGCCTGGTGTTCAGCCTGGGTGACCCCGGCTCGCCGACGCTGATCCAGCCTGAAACCGCCGACGAGACCGGCCTCAAGCCGCTCTTCGTCTTGATGCCAATGAGGGTGTAATCTGATGGGCAGCGTATTCACCTGCAAACTGAACCCGTGCTGCGGCGATCGGCGGAACTGCGAGCCGCCGCCCCAGTATCACAACAAGGCAGCATCATGGGGCGACAGCGGTCCAATTCCGGGCCAGGATTTTGGCGACGAGTTTGCCTTCACAGTTCCGGAACTGGACATGTCCAAAGCCAGATGCGTTCCGGGCTTTGGTCAGCCAGGGCGATTAGATGAGGCACCCAGCGCAACCGCCCGTCTCACCCGGAGCAATGCCGATACTCTGCCCGCTCTACTGCCATGCCCGTTTTGCGGAGGTAAGGCAGCCATAACAGATCAAGAGCCGTTTTCTGTCGAATGCGTCGAAGAGCGCTGCAACGTTGATGGCCCATGCCACGCCGACAAGGCCGACGCTATCGCCGCATGGAACCGTCGCTCCACCAGGGAAGCTGCTTGGCTGATCGAACGCAGTGACTATTCAGGATGCACACAGCCCCACTGGTATGCCGAGCACCCAGAAGACGGCTGGCACTACTGGACGGTCCGTGCGTCAAAGGCAAAGCGTTTCGCCTCGAAGGCCGAGGTGGAGGCGTTTCCCGCTTACCAGATGATCGCCAGCGATCCAGCAATCACCGTGACGGAACATGTTTTCATGTCGGTACCCTCCGGAGCTGAACATGGCTGACCATTCATCGATCGAGTGGACCGACGCCACCTGGAACCCGATCACGGGTTGCGCGGTGAAGTCGCCTGGCTGCAAGCGCTGTTACGCGATGAAGCTGGCCGGAACGCGGCTGCGGAACCACCCGAGCCGAGCCGGGCTGACCGTCGAGACGAAGAACGGCCCCGTCTGGACTGGAGAGGTCCGCTTCAACGAGGAGTGGCTCTTCCAGCCGCTGCAGTGGAAAACGCCGCGCAAGATCTTCGTCTGCGCCCACGGTGACCTTTTCTACGAGAAAGTCCCGTTCGGCTGGACGATGCGCGTCTTCGAGGTCATGGCGCAGGCGTGGCGCCATACGCACCAGGTGCTGACGAAGCGGCCCGACGTCATGCTGGATTTCTTCCAGCGGTGGGCGGACGTGAATTTCGAGGAAGATCTCGACTTCAAGGGCGCACGCGGGCCTGCCGAAGTGCGCGCCGCACACTCGAGCGGACGCGGCAAGCTCTTTGCAGACATGCTGGAAGCGATGGGAACCCCGCCGCCAGGATGCGCATATCCTTTGTTTGATTGGGCAGGCGGCATGTCGCGCTGGCCCAACGTCTTCCCGCACATCTGGCTCGGCTGCTCGGTCGAAGATCAGAAGCACGCCGATGAACGACGCGAGCCGATGCGCAAGCTCGCCGAAATGGGGTGGCTGACGTGGGTTTCCTACGAGCCCGCGCTCGGCCCGATCGACTGGACGGGCTGGGAATTCCTTCACTGGATCGTCTCAGGCGGCGAGAGCGGCGCGGGTGCGCGCCCGAACCATCCGGCATGGCACTACAGCACACGCGATTTCGCAGCATCGAACGGCATTCCCTATCTGTTCAAGCAGTGGGGTGCCTGGGCTCCATCATCAGATGTGACTGATCCATGGCGTTTCGAGCAGGCGACCCTGTTGCCAGACGGTCGTGTCAGGGAATGGCAGGCCGACTTTCCCGAAGCGCGGCTTATTCACCCAGAAATGCGGCCTATGAGCCTCGTCGGCAAGAAAGCCGCCGGACGGCTGCTAGACGGCCGTGAACACTCCGAATTTCCAAAGGTGGCGGCATGAGCATCGAATGGGTTCGCAAGACCTACGGCGTCCCTGCCAAGCGCGGCGGTCGAGTCGAATACAAAGGCGAAGGCAAGCCGGAACTCGGCACGATCTGCGGCGCCAGCGGCGGGCATCTGTCCATCCGCCTCGACAAGGCCAAGCACCCGATGCCGTTCCATCCGACTTGGAAACTTCGATACCTCGATCAGGTGCAACCATGACCCCCACCAACGAAACGCCCGCCCCCACTATGGAACCTACCGGGGAGCGTAAGGGAGCCGAACTGGCTGGTCTGATAGACCGCCTGAATGGCATCTATCGTATCCCGATCACGGACGGCCTCGGAGCCGTGGGCGCGGGAGAGGAGCCAGAAAACCCAAACGAGTTCGTTCGGAAGTTCGAAACTCCTCCGATCCATCGTGAAGCCGCCGCCGCCCTCACCGCTCTCCAAGCAGAGAACGAAAAGCTGCTCGGCACAATAGACGACATGTGGACCCAATTCGACCGGCTACGAGACGCCACAAATAGGCGAAAGTGCGGCCAAGCATTCATGGTCGGCGGTCGCCACATCGCTCCATGGGGTATTGTAGACCACGCCATATCCGCACTCGATCTATCGATGATGCGGGAGGATCGGATCGACCACGAGCGGAAGCGGGCCGAGCGCGCCGAAGCCGAACTTGCTGCCGAGCGCAACGCTCTCGGGCACGAGATCGAGATCAAGCAGGGCCTCGTCACCAGACTGCGCGAGCTTGAGGCTGAACAAGCGCGGTGGACGAATGCCGTGGTTATAGGCGCTCCCGGCGCTGCCCCGCTCGAGCACAACGCCACGCCGGGGACGAGCGCATGACCGTCAAGCATCAAGGCGTTTGCGGCGTGGTGACAGCACCGGACGGGCACGTCGTCGCCACGCACGCGGATTTTGAACGCCAGGGCTACGGCGGCTTCAGTCTTAAGGAGGCGCAGACCATCCGTGTCCGGGAAGGCCTCAAGCGAGCCTTCCTGCGCGCATTTCTGTTCCAGGGTCTCACCAGTAAGACGAGCGGCTATTTCTGCGACCAGTTCTGGGAGAATGCCGCGGAGCATGGCTACCGCATGGAAACCTTCCCGATCGGCTACGAGGTGGCGGCATGAAAGCGCTGACCATCTGGCAGCCCTGGGCGACGTTGATCATGGCGGGCGTCAAACCCTACGAGTTTCGCGGCTGGCCCGCGCCCGTCGCGATCCGAGGCCAGCGGATCGCCATTCATGCCGGCACCCGTCCGGTGAAAAAGGCGGAGATAGCCGACCTCATCATTCGCCTCCGCTCGGCCGAGGCATGGTCGACGGCGCTGAAGCCGGAAGCGCTCGCCATGCTCGAGCGCTGGCATTCCAACCCGCTCGCGCTGCCCCTCGCCTCGATTCTCGGCACGGCCGTGCTCGGCGATCCGAAGCGAGCCTTTGAGATCGTCGCAGAGTTCGGCGCCCGGCTGAACGACAGCGATCGCGACGAGCATTCCAATTGGGCTTGGCCGCTGACCGACATCGTGCCGCTGGAGCCGATCCAGCCGGCGAAGGGCCTGCAAGGCTTCTGGGATTGGAGGGCATAGGTGACCGCCCTTCCGTACATCTATCGCTGGAATCGCCAGGACCGCAAAGGCCAGGCCTGCGCCGTCACCGCGCGCGGCAAGATGAACTCGATCCGCGTCGTGTTCGCCGACGGCTACGCGATGGTCACCAGCGGCAACGCTATCCGGAAGGCGACGCGGTGACCGACGACGACAAGCCGATTCGGCTCCAGGAAGCCTGCGACCGGTTCTTCGGTGGCAGGCTGACGCCAAAGGCGCTGCGCGCCGAGGCGCGCAAGGGGAATTTGACAATCGAGCGGATTGCAAACAAGGATTTCGTCACCCCATCCGCAATCATGGAAATGCGCCTCAAATGCCGCGTCGGAAAAGCCCTCCCCGCATCGTCCCCCGGCTCGACCGGGACGGCGTCAAGCGGCTCGTCATCCGCGACGGGTCCGTTTACAAGCGAACGGGATGCCTTGTTGGCGAAACTGAGAGCGCGGCGGAAAAGCTCGCGGAATATATCGGGCAAAAAAAGCAAAAGCCCGTCGCCGTCGAACGTGGTCCCGATCACATCGCGTGCGCGGCAGCTCTAGATTACTATCTCGCCGCCAAGCAATCCCGTGACGAAGATACCAGCCCGCTTGAGGGCCGAATCGCCTTCCTGACGCTCTTCTGGGGCGACAAGCCGCTGTCGGCGATCGACGGCGAGACCTGCCGCGAATACGCCGAAAGCCGCATCCACCAGGCGGCCGCGCGCCGCGAGCTCGAGGATCTTCGTGCCGCCGTTTACATGTTCTGCAAGGAGAAGCGGCTGAACTTCCGGCCATATTTCGACCTGCCCGACAAGCCCGTCGCCCGCGAGCGCTGGCTGACGCGCCAGGAGGCGGCCGAGCTGCTGCGCGCAGCACTTCGCCTGCGTCGCGCCAGGCCGAAGACCTATGAGTGCCTGCCGCGCTTCATCCTGATCGGGCTCTATACCGGCACCAGGCATGCGGCGATCCTCGATCTCAACTGGAACCGCGGCCCGGCCGGCGGCTGGCCGGACCTGGACGCCGGCGTTCTATACAGGCGCGGCGAGCGCGTGCGCGAAACGACCAAGCGCCGGCCGCCGATGCGTCTGCCGCGGCGGCTGATAGCGCATCTGAAACGGTGGCGCCGAATCGACGGCGGCAAGGGGCCGGTGATCCATGCCAAGGGCGGCGAGCCTATCGGCCTGATGCGCAAGTCGTTCGACGCGGCGCGCGTCGAGGCCAAGCTCGGCGAGGAAGTCACCCCTCACATCATGCGCCACACGCGCGCGACCTGGTTGATGCAGCGCCGCGTCCCGATCTGGGATGCAGCCGGCTCGCTCGGCATGACCGTCAAGCAGATGGAAACGACCTACGGTCACCACCATCCGGACTTCCAGCAGGCTGCCGCCGATGCCTACTAATGCGCCCCGAAACCGTCGTTTCTGGGCGCATAGCTGGGCGCACCGGCCGCAGTCCGCCTCCGAGTGAAGGCGCACCGCATTGAATTCATTAGGGAAAAGTGGTGGGCGATGACGGGCTCGAACCGCCGACATCTTCGGTGTAAACGAGGGTTAAAACCGCATGAATGGCGCATTTCCGGGCTTTTTTGTGCCGTTTGTGCCCAGCTATTCCCCCTGAAACTGAGCGCTTTCGCCTCGTATCTGGGCGCTTTCTGGGCGCAGTCAGCGCCCTTCCCTCGCCTTCCGATAAGCATTCACGTCCACGCGTTTCATCTCGTCGTAGTCGGGAGTGTAGGTCAGGCCAACCTGCTTGCCGCCGCACCTGGCGCATTTCAGCTTTGGAATGAGGTCATCCGACATCGCCGGCGCGTCAGGGCCGAGCTTGGCCTTGATCGCCTCCAGGTCGAGCGCCTGATTGTGGTGGCATTTTGGATTGTGGCAAAACGCGACGAGCCGCATCTTGCCGTCGATCAATGATTGTAGTGTCCAGCCTTTCGCCATCCGGTCGATATAGCGCTGGCCCTTGACGGATGCCAAGCCCGCGCCATCATCCCGATGAAAGAGCATGTTCGGGTAGTGCATCAGTTTGAAATCTGACCCTAGCAGTTCGTCACCCCGCCCCATGCTTGTGCGAACACGTTCTCAAGTCTCATTTTTGCACGAATGCCCATCTCTTCATCTCCATGAGTGGGGTTGCCCGGAACCGCCGGGCGCGGATTATGTTTCGGGCGGCAAGTCAGCGCGCCGGCGGCGATCGGTTTCTCTCTTCGGCCACAGCCTGGAGCGTTGCGGTCAGGGCCGCTACCGCGTTCGACAGACCCACCAGCGAGTCCTGGACCCTATCCAATCTGTTCAGCGTGCCGTTCTGGAACCGCTCGTTGGCGGCCATGTCCTGCACCTGTTTGGTCTCGACGGCGATCAATCGATCATTGACCCTGCCGGCAACATCGTTGGCCTTGTCGGCAACAACATTCGCTTGCTCCGCCGTCTTGGTTACGGCGCTGATGCGCCCATCCAGCCATTGCGAGCCTAGAAAGGCGAGAAGGCCGATGGTCGGAAGCGCCAGCGCCATGGACAGACGCGCCACCGCGAGGAGCAGAACGTTTTGGGCGATCTTCTCTGAAGTGTTGGTCATGCCGTCACCTTCCACATTCATTGCCCGTCGTTCCATGCCCGGATGCCGTCGACCTGGGCCGAGCAGGTCGCCAGAGCGCCTTCGGTGTAAATGAGGCGGTTCACGATGTCCCCGGTGGTCACCAGCGGCTTGCGCTGCCTTGGCGGGCACGGACGCACCAGCGCTGCCGGAACACTCTCCCTGACCACGCTGCGCGCGGTGACAACCGCCGGCTTACCGGTCAAGCACCCGCTTAAGATCGGCAGGCACAACAGTGCTGAGATAGGCCCTGACATCTTCATTCGCATCTTTAAGATCTCCGATGGCCTGGTTGGTTTCGGTGGTGTTGGTGCTGATGGTCGCCACGTCAGCGGCGATCTTGGCGATGATCCTGTCATTCGCCGCCGCGCTGGCACGAAGCCGGCCGATTGTCTCCTCCTGTGCCTTGTTGGCATCGACGGCGGTGTTCAGGTCGGCAATCGCTCGATCACGATCTGCTTCGGCCGATATCGCCTCGCCGCGATACCAAAGGGCCAAGGCGGCGACAGCAAGAAAGACGGCGAGTGCGGCAATGCGGAGATACATCATCCAGCAAAGTCCTTTGGCGGTGGGGTCTGTTGCGGCGACGGCTGCGGCTCGACATAGGTGGCCGTCAGAGTCGTGGTCCCAGGGTCAGGCTTACGCATCGCCATGACGTTCCGATCGTCCCACACGGCGCCGAACACGTAGGAGCCGATCGTCGATCCAGCGAGGATCAGAACGCCGTTGGCGATGGTCTCGGCAAGGCTGGTATCGTCGCCGAACAAGGTCAGATAGATGATCTCGCCGGCGCAGAAGAGCAGCGTGGCGATGATGATCCGGCGGCGGATGCGCCAGGACGGCTTTTCCATCGCTCAGGCCTCGTTCTGGGAGACACGGCCGTCGCTGGTCAGCACCGGCAGATTGTAGCGCGCCGGCAGAGGTGCCACGCCGGGCCAGCGATAGCCTAGCACGCGTGCCGTCGAGAACGGCTTGATGTTGACCGCGTCGCCTTGATTGCCGCCGAGCACCATCAGATTGCCGGCGCGATCGCGGCCGACCACGAAGCCGACATGCCCGGACCATCCGGAAGGCTTGCCGCGCCAGAACACTACGATCGCGCCAACGGCAGGCCGATCGAGCGGGACGCCATGATTGAGCCACGAGCGGGCAGCCGATCCGTTCTTCGCAACCTGCATACCGCATTCCGCCAAGACGCCGCCCACGAACGCTCCGCACCAGGGCGTAAGATCCTCGCGGAACGGAGCCTTGATCGCCTCCCACCAGCGCACGATGACCGGGCTGCTCTTAGGCCCTGGGATTTCCTTGAGGCCGACATAGGTGCGCGCGCGATCGAGCCAGACAGGTCCGGTCATAGCAGTTCCTTTCCGCCCTCGCGGGCAGGTTGTGCGGTTTGGGATTTTGGTTAGGATCGGCGGCGAGGAGGTGCCGATGGCAAATTTCAAGGTCGAGACGATGGAAGGCGACGCCGTGCTGAAAAGCACGGAAGTCCAGTCCAACAGCGATGTTCAGGCCGCAAAGTCGGCCGCGACCCGGCCGGTTGAACCGGGCCGCGCTGGCAATGGCAGCTGGCTACGTGTGACCCACATCGCCAGCGGGCGGACGAGCGAGTTTCTGTTCGCGTGAACTTCATCCCTCGCCCGGGCAGCCGGCCACCTAAAATTGCAGCCTACGGACGCAACCAGCACCTAGCGGCGATCCACCACATCAGCTAAGAAGCTCGCGATTTGGGGAGAGGCAAATGGGGCTGGTCAAAGTCAAAGGGATCGTTTCGTCATGGAAACGTCGGTTTTCTGCCGCGAGGTCTCTCCCATGGCAAGATCACTGGACCGCCCGGGCCGCCATGGTTTCTTTCAACTTGCAATGGGTCGGTCCGAAAAGCACCGTCCTTGTGGGCGATTCGATACTTGAGATGGTTCCCCATCAAGCATTAGAGGGCCTGAATATTGTCAATGCCGGTTTCGGCGGGGCGAAGACCGCGAACGTCTACGCATCGGTAAGGTCGCCTGTTGTGATGGCCGCGCTTAATGCAAATCCGCCCGCAAAAGCCATTATACAAGCCGGCACAAACGACAGCACGACCGGCACAAATCCAATTGCGGTGGCGGAGCAGACAATGGCCATTTGCTCGTTATTTCGGAAAATCGGATCGCTGCCTGTCGTCTTCGCGATCCCACCCATCGAAGAGAAAAAGACCGCGTCCAGATCTGCGAGCATGGCCGATGCGATCAATGAAGCGACGCGTAGCGCCTCGGTCAAAAACGCCGTGACATTCACCGATCCGTATGCCTCTCTCCGCAACTCGGAGGATGTTACGCAGGATGGCATCCACTTGTCCCATAAAGCTGTCGCCACCCTTGTGGAAGCGATTCGCGCCGTCGCGTAGCACCTTGACCAAGAAAGTTTGATCTGAATGAGCATCCCATCCCGCATGCGGGCATTCCTTAGGGCGAGCCCGCTTCGTTACTACTATCACCTGGCAAAGGCGCGGTTCGGAGGGGCTCCGCAATCCGATGAAAGCGCGATCCTGTCGCGGCTCGTCGGCGAAGCGCCAAAGACATTCTTGGAATTCGGGTTCCACCCGACGGAATACAATTGCATTGGCCTCAACGACTTCCGAGGCCTTCTTGTCGATGGTGACATGCAGACCGTTCGGTTGGCCAAGGCAATCCTCCCCAAGCGGATAGAGGCCCGCCAGAGCTTCATCACTCTCGACAACATTCAGAGCCTGGGCATCCATTTCCCGAAGCTGGGGGTGCTTTCCGTCGACGTCGATGGAAACGACTACTGGTTTCTCAAGGCCCTGATCCCCATCCGACCTGTCGTCATCGTCGCCGAGTACAACGTCAGTTTTGGTCTCAATCCAGTGACGGTGCCGTATGACCCTTCTTTCGACCGAAAGCAGAAGCACGAAAGCGGCTGGTACCATGGTGCCTCGATCACTGCTCTGGCTAAGTTGTGCAAAGAGCATGGTTACAAGCTTGTGGCCGTCGCCGAAGCGGGAGGCAACGCCTTCTTCCTGCCGCAGGGATCGGCCCACCCCGAGCTGGACCCAACCGAGGCCTATCGCGAAAGCACCCTTCGCAATCGCTGGTCTGGCACCACGGCCAAGGAGCAATGGGAGCGAATAAAGCATCTGCCGCTCGTGACCGTAAACTGAAGTCTTTTTACACACTCACCAGCGGCGCAATGTTGGCCGCCCATTCCGCCGAGCCGACGTCGTTCGGGTGAACGCCGTCACCGATTGACGCATTGCTATTGGTGGTCAGCGACAGACCGTTGATTAGGATGTTGTTCGCGTCCGCGAGCTCAGTGAGCGCATCCGCCGTCGCCTGCCGATAGTCGGCAATCTTCAGCGTGAGCGCGTCTTGAGCAGCAGAGATCCAGTTCGACGTGATGACGTAGAGCTTGGTTGTCGGCTTCAGCACCCGAAAATTGTTGATCAGCGTCTTGTAGTTGTTCTTGTGGGTGAGCAGCGGAACCTGGTCGGTCCGGTCGTTGTAGTCGTAGAGCGAGAAAGCAACGGCGGGATTGGCTTGCCCGAGGACCGTGCCATCGGCCGTGCTGGTGTTCAGACGCCTGCTGCCATTGGCGAGGTTGATGTGCTGCCAGCCCTTGGCGCGGCAGAGCAGTTCGAACCAATGATATCGAGCAGCTGTCGCCTGGAAGCCATGGCCACGGCTATCGCCAATGATCACCGCGCGCGGCAGTGTTAAACGAGTTGCCGGTGCAGTGATCGTAGCGCCATTCGGGATCGTGGCACCCAGAAAACGAGTGCTCATGCCATAGGGCATGACGATCTCGATGTGCCGATCAGCGACCGAAGTAAAGGTGACCGGCACGAACGTTTTGCCGACTGCGGAGCCGATCGTGAACGACTGGAAGAAAACGCCGTCGACAAAGATCGCGCCGACGCCGTTTGTCGAAGCCCCTGAGAGTCCGGGATTCGAGAAGTGAAGGACGATATCTTTGGCACGCGTGTTGAAATGTCGCCGCCAGCCTGGCGTCGTGTTTTGATAATTGCTGCTGACGATCGGCCGCACCAGGCTCGCCTCGGCGGCCGAGAGCGACAGGGTGCCGTAATAGTCGCTATCCTCTATGCGACTGTCATTTGGGGCGATGTTGATCGTAGGCTCGTTGCCCGGCCAGCCGAAGGCCGTGACGTTGCGGATCTCGGCATCGCCTGCCGCGCGAGGAACGATGATGATCTCCTCAATCCATCCGCCCAGCGGGGTTAGACCTCCGGGTCCCAGCGCACCTAAACGGAACGTCGTGAAAACGGTGGGCGCCGTAAACACAGTGTCGGTGGTGCCGAGCGTTCCATCCATGCCGAACCGGGCGGCGCCGGCAATCAGGCTGGCCATTTGCCGGTGACGAATGAACGGATCGCCAGCGCCGGCCAAGACATTCATCTGCAGAACATTGGCGTTGAACATCTGCAAGGCGCCGACGGTGATTGACGACAGCATTGCTATGATGCGCTCACTGGTCGCGCCTGCATCAAGGCACCACACACCTCGGATGTCCGTATTGGCCGCTTCGGTCGAGACTACCGCATAGACGCTGAACGTCGAAAAATCACCCGGCAGGGCCGACGTTGGGATGGTTATCGCGTCCGCTGAGCGCACGACTGCAGTTGTCGTGGTCGGCATCGGTGACGACGGATAGGTGGCGGTGCCAGGCTCATTCTGAAAGCAGTCGACGGCAATGGCGTCGCCGCTCGTCGCCAGCTTGATCAACACTGTCGGGTTGGCGAGCGTCTGGTTGGGGATAGAAAGCCGCGCCCACCGAGCGGTCGGCGTGATGACGGTCCATGTCGCGCCGCCATCCATCGACATCGACACGGCGCCGCTGCCGGTGACGCGCTTGACATAGGCATCTTGCGCACGAAGGAGCGAGGCTTGCGTGATCGCCTGGGAAACCGTCGCGTCGGCGGCCGTGGCCGTCAGCAACGATGCGGAATTGGCGACACCGTCGATGCCGACCTGGTTCTGCGCCACCGTCATGTTGGTTGCGACCCACACCAGGGCCGACGAAGAGATCGTCTTCGTGGCGCCACTGGTCGCGCCCGTAAGCGTCCCGGTCATGGCGCCGGCGCCGCCTGACAGCGCAAAGATGGTCGACGTCGAATTTCCGGCGCGATAGATGCCGGTGCCACCACCGGAAGCCGTAACCGTCTCACCATCAACGAAGGTGCCGGCTCCGCCGGTGACGGTTAGCTGGTGCGTGATGCGGAGCGACCGGCTCTGCAGCACGACGTTTGAACGCCCGGCCTCGACGCGAAGTCCCTTACGAGCGAGCGTGACCGGGTGGTGATCGAAGCGCAGAGTGTTGGCCGGGACAGCTTCCATGAAGCCGAGCGCGTTAAAGCGGTAGGTGATCCCGGCATTCGCAACGGCAATCTTGGAGGCTGCCGGCCCAAGAAAGCGTTTGGTCTCGTTCTCGGCGTCCTTGATCAGGACGGCCGGTGTGCTTTCAGCAAACAGGAACGCAGCGCCACTGTCCTCGTAGGCCAGGCGGCTTGCGAGCCGATCCGCGACGGCAGGATCAACGGTCGGCAGCGACCTGACCCCGGTGTCGGTGGCGACCGGCCCGGCGGTCACGTTGAAAAGTCCAAGCACGCCGGTCGCGACTTCGGTCCAGAAGTACTCGCCGACATCGACATTCCTGCCGAGCACTGCGGCCGCCGCCGCGCCGGTCAGGCCTGCGGAGGCGGCAAAACTCAACGTTGGCGCGACGGTATAGGAGCCCGGCGAGGTGATCAGGACCTGCGTCAGCGCGCCGCCGGCGACGACGAAGCGGCCGGCAGCGCCGGAACCCGCACCGCCTGTGAAGGCCAGGTCGAAGGTGCCGTTGGCGCCGCCTGCGCCCGCCGTGATCGCGCCGGTCCCGATAATGCCAAGACCGATCGCTGCTGCAATGGTCGGGAACACGCCCTTGCCATAGAGCGAAGCATCACGCGCCGCCTGAGCGTTGACCACAGCCGCATTCGCCGCAACGACATCCGCTGCTGTCTGCGTCGCCTTGGCCGAGGCAGTGGTGGCGCTTCCCGCGGATGCTGAGACCGCAGTATTGATTGCCGTCATCGCGGAAGCGAGATCGCCGAAGGTCAGCGCGATCGAGGCGACTTGATCACGATAGCCCTCTGCTTGGTCGGCATAGGTCATTGCGTCTGCCGCATGCCCTGGCGCTGCGACGATCGCTGCCATGTTGGCGGCGGCCGAGACGATGCTCGCGATATTCATCGATACGGTGACGACATCCGGCCGGGTCGCCCAATATTCGGAACGACCAGCCCAATGCAAGGCGGAAAACCCGCCGTCGACCTCAACGTCTGCGTCTTCTTCGGCCCAGCGCCGCGCCAGCTCGACCTTGTCGGCCGACTGCTGAAGCAGCGTGCCCCAGAAATTCGCGCCGGTCGCCGCCCAGACGCCGGAAGCCTTGCGCCATTCGGCGCCGGTGGCGCGGATGATGGCGCGATCGCCTTCGCGGCCGAAATCGGCGACCAGCTCGGCGGCATCCTGCACGACATGCAGCGACTTGCCGGCCGGGCCGGATACGACGATGACATTGGGGGTTTCGAGAATTGCATCATACGACATCGCGGGTCACCGTTTTGAGGACTGGCCAGATCATTTTATCGAGCACCATGCGGCGGTCGCCGCCGTCGATGCGGGCGATGTCAAAGACGGCGATGGTCGATGAGGCAAAAAGCCGCGTCGCCGTGTCCGACAGGAAGAAGGCCAGCGTGTGCGGCGCCTCGCGCTGCAACGTGGCGGTTGCCGTGTCGGCTTCGAACAGCACCGGCCCCGGCACAGCCGAGCGGAACTGCGCGACCAGCCGAGCGCTGCCGACCTGTTCGGCGTCCCACAGATACAAGGGGAATTGCAGGCGCATCTGAAAATCGTAGCCGGGCCGGATCGGCTCGACATTGCGAAAGACATACTTGGCCATCAGAGCGCTGCCGCGGCGGTGAAGAACGCGTCGACCTGCTCGCCCGTAAAACCGAGCGCAGCAAAGCCGGCCTGCATCGTTGTATCAGTGCGGACAAAGCTGCCGCTGTTGTCATAGGCGATCTGGACGGCCTGGCCCTGCGTGCCGATCCAGGCCTCGACCGCGGCCAAATGGCCGGCGCTGAGAAGCTGCAGCTTGAACTGGCGTGCCGAAACCCGATCGGGAATGACCGGCTCGATCGGCGGCGGAGTGAAGACTTCGCCATCGAACAGGAAGCCCGGGCAGACCGATTCATCGGCTTCGACAAAGCCTTCCGGGGCAGCACCCGAGCGGTCTGACTGAACGACGATGCCGTTTTCGACAAGGACGAAGTTACTCATGCGTCTCCCCAATATTTCAGGCGGGCGTAAACCTCGATCGAGCCGAAGCCGAAGGCGACGCCGAGGCCATCGGCGTTGGTAGCCGAGGTCCGATATTCCAAACGGTAGGCGTGGCCGCCGATGACCACGGCGCCGCCAACCGCCATGCTGCCGCTGTTCGGCGAGCTGTTGCCCACTGTGCCAATGCCGGTCGCGACTTCGGCGCCGGCCGTCACGTCATAGAGACGTGCCTGAATAGGGATGGCATAGGCGCCGACCTGCCACTCGACCCAGCCAGAGTTCGCCGGCGTGAAGACGTTGCTTGCCAGCGCCATCAGACTGTTGGGATCGCGAACTTTGGTGTTGAGGACGTGGGTCGCCCAGGCACCATTGCCCGGCGACGAGCTGCCGCCGCTGGTGCCGGAGGGCTTCTGGTCTTCCAGCACGGCATCGGCCAAGCCGTTGCCGCCGCCATACTCCAGCGCGGTCGCGGCGGCGTTCATACGTAGCGTGCGCCGGGCGGCGCCCTTGGGCAGGCGCGTTAGAACCTTCGGCCCGCTGGCGTAAAACAGATCGCCCGCAACCACACCGGCCGGCGCCGCCAGGAAAAGCTTTTGCCCGACGCCATCGCCGACGACGATGATGTCGTCGTCGGTGTCCCAGCGGGCGTCGCCTTCCAGCGTCGGCAGCGGGTTGGCGCCCTGCTTGAGGATGATGGTGTCGCTGACCGGCGCACCACTCGCCCTCAGGAAGCCGAGCATGCGCCAGTTGCCGGAGCCGAGCGACTGCATCAGGGCAGTGTCGCCGGCCGCGGCTTGCATGTCGGCTGCACCCGGCAGGATCATGCTGGTGGCATTGTAGGTCAGCGTCAGCGGCGCAGCGAAAGTCAGCCGGCGGATGGCTCCATCGGGTGCCGAGCCGAAGGAAGAGATCGTGGACGTTCCGGTGATGCGGACATTGATGCCCGTGGCGTCACCGAGATCGGTGGTGGCGGCGCTGGCGATGTCGGCAGACATAGCCGACAGATTGTCGGCGGCACCGATCAGGCTCGCGGCACCCGTGCCGCCATGGTCGATGTCGATGAGCCCGTCATTGTTGGCGTCATAGATGGCCTTGGCCATCATGCCATAGCCGCCGACATCGACACCGGACAGGATGTCGGTCACCGCCATGCCGAGATAGAGCTGCAGAACCGTCTTCACCAACTCCGGGTCGGCGGGATCAAGCGTCGACAGGTCGACGCCGGAGCCGATCAGCACGACGCGCAGGTTGGCGATGATGCGGTTCCAGTCGTCGGCGGTCAGCTTGGTCGAATCGCCGTAGGAAAGGCCGTTCCTCGCCCATGAGAAGCCGTCGACATGGGCGGTCTCCAGGCCAGGCGGCGCCGTCAGTTTCTTGACGACATCCAGTATCCCAAACAGATCGGGTGCAGCCATCTTTTTGGTCAATCCATGGAATGAGAAGCATTAAGGCCGGGGCCGCGGCCCGCCGGTCGTCCGGCGCGCCGTCGCAGGGCCAGCAGCGAAGGCTGCGGTGCGGCCATTGAGACAAATCAAGTCTTGATGATGTAGAGCACCGCCCGGTTGCGCGGCCGCGTCTCGGCATCGCCGGTCACGACGTTGACAATGTCGACATAAGGGTTCGAGCCGCCGCCCGGATCGAAATCGCCGGTAACGATGCGCTCGCCGGTCTTCGACGCGCGGACAAAGCCGACCTGCGATGGATTGGTCGCCGGCGGCTGGCCGACGCCGGCCTGCTGAAGCGTGACGGGCGAGCCGTCCGCCGGGTTGACGCGCTGGACGGTGTCGTTCTTCGGCCGCGCCGTCGCATAGTCCTGCCAGGTGCCGAAGGCGCGGCCGGCGTCGATGCCGCGCCCGTCGTCAAAGCCGCGCAGGAATTCACCGCGGAAGTCAGGCACGTTGAAGGTGGTAACCGCATCGCCGGCGCCCCAACTGGTGCCGATTGCCGCGAACAGATCGGCATAGGTGATGCGGCTGACGGCCTGGCCGTTGCATTTCAGCCAGCCGGTCGGCGCCCCAGCAGCCGCGAACATCGAGATAGAACCGGGCGGAACTTCGATCGACGGGCTTTCACCGGCAACAATGGATGCGATCAGCGCCTGCAGGGCCTGCCACAGCTGCGTCGGATCGTTCGGGTCGGGCGTCAGTCCGGCCTCGGTGATCACCTTCAGGATTTCGTCCTGCGTGTCGTTCAGCACCTTGGCCGGCGGGATCGAGCCGTCGAGGCCGGCCGGCTTGTTCTCGTCCCAATAGGGAATGCGCGAAGTGGACGGCGGCGCATTGCGCGGATTGACGAATTTCATGAGTTCACCCTTTTCAGGCCGAGAAGATAACGGTGGTCCACGCCGGCTTCAGCGCGTTAAACAGGCAGACCAGGTCGTCCGGCAGGCCGAGCTTGCCGAGCGGCGTCTCGCCCATGCGGCCGACGCCCATGCGGAAATGGTCGACCGATACGCCGGGCACTTTGACGATCCAGACATATTCGGACGGGTAGCCGCCGCCGAGCGCTTCTGTGCCGCCCATTGCCGAGCCGCCCATGCGGAACGGCGTCGGCTCCTCGATCGAGATCGCATAGCCGGCATCGGCGGCGAGCTTGATGAAATCGGCTGGCGTGATGGTGCCGCCGGAGCGGATCTTCAGCAGCAGCGAGCGCATGCGCGCATCGATCGTCTGGTCCGGACCAAGACAGGGATCGGGCAGCCCGTATTCGATTTCCCAATCGTCAAGCGAATTGACCAGCGTGACCGCTGTCGATTCGAGCGTGACGCCGAACAGCACCCGGTAGGCATCGGCAAAGGCCGAGCCGATCACCCGCCAGAAGCGCGCCAGAACCGACAACGGATCAAGCGCCTGGTTGTCTGATGTGCCCCACGCCGCACCCTTCGGCAGCAGCGCGGTCAGAAACCCTTCGGCTGTCTCGTCGGAGGGATCGGACAGGACGTCGCCTTGTGGCGGCGGGCCAATGAACGGGTCGTCCGGGGCGAAGTGGAAGAAGGCAAGCTCGTCTTCGCCGGGATAGCGCGGCCAGCGCGCGGCGTCAGACATAGCTGATAGTGCCCAAAACAGGCATCTCGCCGCCGACATAGGTGATGTCGCCGGACGGATCGATCAGGAAGTGCCGGTCCTCGCCGACCGCAAGGCTGATCGCCTCCGAAATCCACGAGCGCGACAGGGTGAACGGCGCCGAGGCGACACCCGGCCGGGCGCGCCTGACCAGCATGGCCGCGATCGAGGCGGCAATCGCCGCGCGCGTCTGCACCGTGTCGACGGCAAGGTTGGCGATGGTGATGGTGAGCGGCGACGGGATCGGTGCCGAAACGGAAAGGCCGGCGCGGATCAAGCGGCGCGCCTCCAGCGCATCCTGCACCAAAGCGATGTCACCGGCCTCCGGAATGCCATTCTCGCGGCCTTCGAACAGAAACCAGACACCGACCGTTCCGGGCGCGTCGGCGAAAGGAAACGCCCATGCCTGGATGACGCCGGGCACTGCACGGGCGAACTGCTCGTAATCCGAATAGGCGCCGCCCTGCGGCGGCCGCCGCTTGCGATCGAGGATACGGGCGCGCAGGCTGGCATCCGTCTCTGTATCGGCGCCGCCGCCAATGCCGCCACTGGCCACGGTGGCTTCCAGCTCGAGGTTCGGGAACTGGGTCGGGTCGGCGCGCTCCACCGTCTCGCCGGCGGCGATGTTGGTCGCGACACCATAGTCGTCGGACAGGATCGTTAGCGTCAGCAAGCCGGCGAGATCCGAGCGCGCATCCGAAATCGAGTGATAGAGCCGGTTGCCGGCGATGAAGGCGATGCCGGCCGGATAGATCGTATCGGCATAGCCATTGAGCGTCACCACACCCTCGGCACGCGCCATCGGCCGACGATAGATGCCAAGTTCGGCCCCGTGCCGCTCGAGGTGCTGGACGCTGGCCGTGGTGGCGAAGATCTGCTCGTAGAGCCAGGCGGCGCGCAGATGCATGTCGTGGAGCCCGGCGGCGACCGTCTTGACGATCGCCGTCAGATTGTTCGGCCATACCAGCGCATCGGTGCCCGGCAAATAACGGCGCAAGGCGCCGCGCAGCCGGGCCGATATCTCAGACGGCGAGAGGACGGTCCAGGCCACGCAGTTGCTCCCACAGGACGCCGAAGCGGCGATCGAAAACGACCGCGCCATCGCGGTCCTTCAAAAGAATTTTAAGATCGATGCGCCGCTCGGCCGGCAGCGCCGTGCCGGTCACCTCGACGAATGAGACCGCGCCCTGGTCGACTAGCGTCTGCAAGGCGGCACGGGCATAGTCTTCAGCGCGCAAGGCGGTCGCATCGCTGGCGGTCGAGCGGCGCAGCAGCCAGAGCTTTGAGCCGATCGCGGTCTCGCCGAGATCGGTGCGCAGGTCGAAACTGTCGCCGGGCCAGCCGCGGTTCTGCTCTTCGGGCGACAGCTCGTCTGGTTCGACGCGGGCATCGGTCATCAGGCAGAGCAGCACGGCGGTGGCTAATGCGGCCTTGGCGCGCAGGCCGCCGGCATTGACCTTGTCGTCGCCGGCAAGCGCCCAGTCGCCTGACGTGCCGTCCCATAGCGTGTCCGGCGACAGCAGCGGTTCGCCGTCGCCGGTGAGCGGAACAATCCTGATCATCAGTGCGAGTGGTGGTTGGTGTTGCCGCCGGCATCGATAATCGAGCCGGTCGCCGTTATGTTGCCGTCGACGTTGAGGTCGCCTTTCAAATTCCAGGTGCCGCCGGTCAGCGTGATGGTGCGCGAGCCGAAATCCATGGTCACGCCTCCAGCGAACAGTTTGATGATGTTGCCGGCCGCATCGTAAAGCGCCGCCGCCCCGTTCGGCAGGTCCGGCCGATGCGAGGTGTGCTCGATGCCCATGAGCAGCGCCTGCGTGCGTCGGCCTGGCATGACCATGGCGACGCCGATCGCGCCCTTCGGCGGGCGGCTGGCGGCGCCATGCGGCTGGACGTAGAGCAGATCCTTGAACGTCTCGCCGGCAAGGCCACGGCCCGAGATCAGCAGCTGGCCGTTGTCGAAGCGCGAGCTGTCGATTTCGAACCGCGTCAGATGAGCCGACGATTTCATTGCGCCGAATACTCCGCCTTGGGCTCCGGCGCCGACCAACCCTTGCCGGATTTCGAGCCGGACGAGGAGCCGCCAAGCGCGCGAGGATCGGTCAGCGTCAGCGTCGCCCGCGTGCCGTCGCTGTCTGCCTGCGTGTCCTGCGTCAGTTCCACCGACTTGATGACCATCATTTGGTCGAGATAGACGCGTGGATGCCTGACATAAACCAGCCAGTTGGGCGTCCAGATCTTCCCGCCGGCATCGCGCCAGCCCGACACCGTGATTGTCGCGGTGACGGCAAGCCCGGCTGCCGCGCGCGCCTCCCATTCGACCGCGTTCTTCATATGCGCCGTCGTCGCCTCGCCATCGAGCACGACGATCTTGGGCCTGGCACGGCCGACCGAGGTATCGCTGGCCTTTGCTTCCGGCCGCATCGCCTGCGGGGTGACGCCGCGCGATTGCTGACCGCGCACAACGACCGGGTTGAACCTGCCCTGCCCCGAGAACTCAGCGCTGGCCGATATGATGTTGACGCCAGCCTGGAGGCCGCCGCTATGCGAGCCTTCCGGCTTCTTGACGATGCGCAACTTGCCTTCCGGCGTGTCGTGGATGATCGCTGCTTCCGCGCGCGCCAGCGGCTCAAGCGTCGAGTATAGCGATTCGCCAGGCTCAATCTGATGTTTGGCGATCGTCTCAAACGATCCTTTCGCCTCGATGCCGATGCCCAGATTGTCGAAGGCCTCACCGATGCCCTTGATGTTCCGGTTCTCGACCAGGCCGGTCTTGTGCAGGATCGATGTCTCGACCGCGTCGACGGTGCGCGAGACCAGCGATATCGCGGCTCGCCAATCATCCGACCCCTGGTCGGGGCGCAGATCCCTGACATAGCCGGTAAGCAGCAAAGTGCCGTTCGCCGAGAGAGTAGCCTTGGTGTCAGGCCATGGCGGATCTATGCCGGGCGGGATGTGCCCGTTCACCACAGCGGTGCGCACCGCCTCCTCGGCCGAGATCGAGATCGAGACATCCTGCCACGGCAGGAACAGGCCGCCCGCCTGGATGGCAATCGTCTCAAGCGGCAAGGCGCAATCCTCTCAGGCCGCCCCGTGGCGGCAGCGTATACACGTGGGCTAAGGCGCGATGGCCTCGAAGCTGATCGGCATGGCGGCTGGCGTGGCGACGCTGTTGCGACGCGCCAGTTCGCCTGCCCTTCCGGCGTCGCCATAAAGCGCATAGGCCAACGCCGTCGCCGGCAGCGACACTTCGGTATGGACGGTGACCAGTGGCGCCCGGTTCGCGGCGACGGCGCTGAGATCCGACGCCGCGGTCGCGGCGATGTCAGACAGCCATTCATTGACCGAAACATCCAGACCCCTCGACAGCGCGTCGAGAACGGGATCGATGACCGGCGAAATGCGGTCGCGGGCGCGGCGCGCATCCTGGCGCGAAAGATAATCGCCGGCCGCCAGCGTCTGGCAGAAACCGGCGGCGAAGGCAGCGGCCGACACCAGGTCGAAGACATCGTCGCCGGCCGGAACGGCAGCGACGGCAAAAGCCTCGACCGCCTCGGCCGGGCTCGCCGTATCGGCAATGGCGCCGACGGTCGAGACGATCGCGGAGGCAATGGCCGATGCCTGCGCAACCGGCTCGGCCGCAAGGCGTGTGATGGTCGCGATGGCGTCTGCCACGACCGGCCGCTTGTCTTCAGCAAGCTCCGAGGCGTCGGCAACCGCGGTCATCCTGGATGCGGCTGACGTGACCGCCAGCGCCGATGGCGCCGCCTGCCCCGGCGCAACATCGCGCATGCGGAAGGCGGTCGCGGCGGCGATCATATCGATGCCGGCCGCGATCAGCGAAGCAATGGCAAGCGCGCCAGGCACAGCCGCGAACGGAAGCGTCGGCAGGCCGGCCGCGATAAATTCGATATCGAAGCCGACATAGCCGGCGCGGCCGCGCTCACGGGACAGCGACCAACGTGGCACCCTGACCAGCACCGGTCCGCCCATCGGCAACACCAGCGTGGCGGCGCCCGGTGCATTAAGCGCGGCGGTGAACGCGCGAGCGGCGGCGTCAGCGAGATCGCCAGCGACGTAGGCGCTTAGCGAAAACCGCCTGACATCGCCGCCCATATCCTCGGTGACATGCAGGTCGGAATAGGCGATCGGCGAGACGGCGACGCGGCGGCCGCCCTCGGCGTCCTCATAGTCGACGAAGAACGGCACGCCGCGGAACGTGGCGGGCCGGAAGGCTTTCAGCCAGTCGCGCATCAGCGTGGTCCCATTGCGCGGCCGGCATCCGAACGGCCGGTGTCGGCGCGAACCTGCTTGAGCGAACCGATGGGCCGCGACAGGTCGGCGGCGGCGCCGCGGGCGGCGGCGGCGAGGCTGTTGGCGCCCGAGACGATCGCCGCCTCGAGCTTGCCCGCGACCGACGCCAAAGTGTCGGCGCCCGACTTGATGCTGTCTCCGGCCTGCTTGCCGCCATCGGCCACGGACGACGCCGTCTCGACGCCGGCGCCCTTCAGGTCGGCGGCCGCGGCGTCCGTGGCCCGCTCCATCGCGCTGAAATCGATCTCGTTGCCGAAATAGCCGGCCGGCTTATCGACCTTAACGCTGTTGCGCACGGCGGCCGCGTGCCCGCGACCGTAGAGCCGGTATTGCTCGGCCATGGTTGGCGCCACCGGCCGCGCCGTCGGCAGCGGAATGCGGCCAGGCTGGTCCTGACGCCGCGACGGCAGTTCCGGGCTGGCGCTCATCGGTCCCTTGGCGGCTATCAAGCCTTCCGGCGAACGCCAGCCGCCCTGGAAAGCCTTCAGCCCCTGGTCCTGATTGTCGAAGCCGTTGCGCGCCCACCACATGCGCTTTTCCCAAAAGCCCATGCCTTCCTTTTCGAGCTGGGCGTTGATGAACTGCGCCTTGTCCATATTGGAGCTGACGAAGTCCATGGCGCCCGTCGCCGGCCCAGCGATGCCGCCGCCAATGGAACGTTTCATCCGCTCCCAGGACGCCGCCATCCTGTCGATCTTCGCCTTGTTCCCTTCGAGGATGATACCAAGATCGCGCATCGTCGCGCCGTCGACATTTTCGAGCGCCTTCTGGAAACCTTCCATGGCGTCGCGCCCTTGCAACAGGGCGCGCATGCCTTGCATGAACTGGGCATCGGTGAACAGCTGCGGGATCTTCGACATGTCGCCCTTGAGAGCGCGATCGGTCAATTCGATGAACACGTCGATCAGGTCGCGGCCTTCCTTGCGGGCCTTGGCCATTTCCTTGCGCAGATCGACGCCGAACTTCGAGAAGCTCTTCGCCGTCTCGTTCGACTCCATCTTCTGCAGCACGTTCTGCAAATTGGTCGCAGCCGAACTGGCGTCGCCGGTCTGCAGGCGCACGGTCTGAAGCATCGATGCCAGCTTGCCCAGACCCTTCTCGCCCTCGTAGCCGAGCGCGGCCATAGCCGGCGCGAGCGACGGCAGATACTGGGCCATGTCATTCAGTTCGAACTTGCCCTGCTTGCCCAACGTCACCAGGATGTCGAAGGCGCGCTGCATGTTGTCGCCGGTAAACTTGAATGAGCTGCCGATCGCATCCGCCGTAGTGGCGATGTCGGCGATTTCAGCGCCGGCGGCCTGCGCCGTGGCGGCGACGGAAGGCAGGAAGGACAGCGCATCGTCGACGCTGCGGCCGGAAGCGACAAGTGCTTCGAGACCGTCCGTGATGCCGTCCTGCGTCATCGCATAGTCGAGCGCGGCACGGTCGACGGTGCGGAACATCTCGCCAAGCTTATCCTTGCCGGCATCGGCGTTGACGGCAATTCTCGTCAGCCGACGTTCGGCGTCGGCGAAGTTGGTCACCAGCGCCCCGGCGCCGCGAACGACCTGGTAGCCAATCACGCCTCGCATAGCATTCATGGCGAGCGCAGACGTCCGCGCCATCATGGTTTGCGTCCGATTGAACGCCAGCGCTTTCTGGTTGACCTGGTTGAGCTTGCTCGACAATTGGCCGAAGGCGCCCATCGAGCCGAGCTTCGCCGACAGGCGCAGAATGGCCTCGATCGTGCGGTTGCTCATTTTTTCGGCCTGCGCTTCAGGAATTCAATGCCGCGCCCGTGCAGCGTGGCGATCTCGGAAAAGGTCATGGGCAAGACGACGCCGGGCTGCCAGCCGAAGAAGAACAGGAGATCGTCGGCCTGAATGCCGACGACGTCGCCTACTTGGCGTCCTGCGACGCGGAAACCATAAAAAAACCGATCACCGCATCGCGCACCAGCCGGGCGTCGGCCAAGGTGAGCGCGCCAAGTTTTTCGATCCCTGGCGCCGTGACGCAGCGCCGGACATAGGCGGCGACGGTGTCGACGTTCTCGATGATGACATTGTTGCCGGCGGCGCGCTGCACCTCGTAAGGCTCGCCCAGCGCCAGCAGATCCTCGAAGCGCGGCTCGCGCAGGGTGACGCTGTCGAAAGGCTCGCCATGCGCCTCGTAGCGCTTGGACAATGGGACGATCTTCTCGGCCATGTCAGATCTTCTTGTAGGCACGGGCGATCAGCGCGACGCCGGTGACCTCGCCGCTCGCGCGGTTGATCGTCGGGGTGCCGGTGAAGGCCGCTTCCGTCCACAGATGCTGGGCGCCGGTGAAGCTCTCGTTGAGCGTCACATTGAAGCCGGAGGCGCGCATCAGCCGGTTCCAGTCATCGGCCGCCATGTCCTCGAAGGTGAGGTTCGCTTTGAAGCCGGTCGGCTCGACCGTGCGATAGATCGAGCCGTCCTGGTTGGCATTGCCTTCAATGTTGACATTGGACGGCATGATCTCTGCCGCGCCGCGCACCACGATGCGGTCGCCGGTCGAAAGGGCGAACGTCATCTCTCCGCCGAAATTCTGCATGGGTTTATCCTCTCAGTTGGATGGCGATGGCAGGTGCCAGATCAGGCGGCGCGATACTGGCTGTAGAGCCGGGCGTTGGCGGCGATCACGTCGAGCGCGTTGACGCGGTCGATCGGCGCCAGGATGTCGACGCGGTTGGCGTTTTCGGTGTTGCGCTGGACGACGAGGCGATCGGCGAAGCCGCGCGCGTTTTCGAGCACACCCTGTTTCTCCATCGTCTCGGCAGAATGGACCAGCGTTGCCTTGATCGCCTTCGGTGTCGTCAGCGAGCCGAGGCCGCCGGGGTTTTCGTCGGCGAGAGCCTTCTGGCCGTGCTCATAGGACAGCTGCGCCCTGAAGAAACGCAGGATGGCGACCAGCTGGCCGATGGCCTGAATATCGCGGAAAGTCTCGTCGGGCTGCGCGTTTGCATCCTTCTGATAGGTGGTGATGATCTTGTCGATCGCCACGCGACCATCGGCCGTAATGATGAAGCTGGAAATGCCGGAGCGCAGCAGCGTGTTGCGGCCGGCATAGGTTGGCACGGTCGCGCGGTTGCGCTGCGCCTTGACGCCTTCGACCACAAGCCCGGTCTGGTTGCGCGAGACGTTGCCGGTGACGCCATCGGACAGCCAGGGCACGATGCGCGAGACGAGGCCGGCGGCCCACAGCCAGGCCGGCGTCGCGTTGCCGGCAGCTGCGATGCGCGGCAGGATGGTCAGATGGCGATCATTGAGCGACAGGCCCAGCGTTGTCAGCGCCGCAGTCGAGCCGGTCGAGGGGGCGAAGACGTGGCCATAGACCTGCCTGTTATAGGCCCAACGTCCGGACGTATCGTTGAGCAGCGCAGCGTAGCGGCCGATATTGGTCGCATCGGCGAAAGGCGAGACGATCCAGTCGAAGGGATCATCGCCGAGCGAGGCCAGGGCCGCCGACAGGTCGGGATCGCCGGCCGCCGCGACGGTGTTGGTCAGCGTGAGTGCAGCGCCAGCAAAGGCGTTGGCGGCGATCGTCGTCGGCACATAGACGTCGAGATCGCCGAAGATGGCGCCGGCATGCCGGGCCGTGGTGGTGACGGTGTCCGTCACAACCGCCGCCGTCACCGGCAGTGAGGCGCCGGTGAGCGGGTTGAAATAGGCGTTGATCGCGGCGGAAAGCGCTGCGGCCACGGTGTTGACGCTGTCGCCGGCGGCGATCTGCACCTGCACCGGCTCGCCGGCAATCTCGATCGTGCCGACGCCACCGCCGGCCGGAACGGAATTGACCTTGATGGTGTCGGCGCGCGCCACGCCAACGGCCGCGGCGGCAACGATCCAGGTCTCCTGCACCGGCGCATTGAGGAAGGCGACGCGGGCCATTTCGGCGAGCATTGAGCCGGCGCCGGCAAGCGCGACGGCTTCCTGGGCCGAACCGATCGCCTGCGGCACATTGTCGGCAATCGCCGCGCCGGCATTCTTGTGGCCGATCAGCAGCAGCCGCGATTCCGACTGGTAGCTGCCGCCCGAGGTGACCTCGAAGGCGAAGAGCGGCGCGACCAGACCGGCGCCGGGGATATTGTTGAACTGGATGCCCATCAGTTTTTCTCCTTGCGCTTGCCTGCGGCCGGGGCGGCAGGCGCTTCGATTTCATCGACGATCAGCGAGCCGTCATTGATGAGCTGCATCCAGACCGGGTCTTCGCGGTCGATGGTCTGGCCGTCGGCCGGAAAATCGGTGGCCGGACGGAACGGATGCGGCAGGCGGTGCGAGGCATCCGCCAGCCTGGCGTGAACGAGATTGGCCATGGTCTAGTCCTCAATATCAGGGAACGGCGGTTCGACGGCGGCGGCGGTCCCGGCCTGTCCGGACACCCCGGCCTGTTTCACGTCGAAGGCGATCGTGTCCATGACGGGCAGCGGCGCTGAAGCCGCGAACTGTGCCGCCATGTTGTCCAGCGTCGCACGGGCATAGGAATTCTCAGGTAGCAGCGCCGCTATGGTAGCGGCCGGCATCGGCAAGCCGCCGGCGGGCGAGAATTCGTCGTCAGGGATCTGACATTCGAAGAGCATCGTCGTGCGCTGCCAGCGCAGTCCGAGCTCGGGGACGGCAAAGCCTTCCTCGTCGATGCTCTCGATCGCCATGACGATCTTGCGGAAGATCGCTCCGGTCGGCCCTTGCGTCAGGACGTAGCGAGCCTGCGCACACAGCGCCGACAGCACGATGCGCGCCTTCGGATCGGAGCCGGCCATGGCGTCTACGAATTCCGCGCCGTCCTCGTCCCTTGCCGCGACCGCCAGCTCGGCGACGACTTCCAAAATGGTGCTGCCATTGCGGGCAACACTGCCCTGCCCGGGTCCACGGCGCGGCGATTGCGACCGGCGCGTGAACAGCGACAGCACCGGCGTGTATTCCTCGCCGGGATCGATCAGGTCGACCGACGGGCGGCGGCTGTCGAAGACGCGGGCGCGGGCCAGGGTCGGGAACCCCGCCTCGGCCAGGATGGCTGCGGTCGGGCAAAAACTCTCGACGGCGGCCAGCCGGGTGATCTCGGCAGCGATGGTCATGGCTTGCCCTTGGTCCGGTTGACGAAGATGGCCAGCCTTTTTCCGCCGTCGACGGGGATGGCTGCAACGAGAAAGCGGCCCTTCACCTCGCCGGCCGGCCCCTCCCACACAATCTGGTCCTCGACCTTCACCGGCTCCGGCCAGTCGGTCGAGAGCGCAGTAATCACCGCCTCATGGCTCGGCATCTCGCGCGACCGGTCGCGGTTCGACGTCAATGTGGAGGGATGCGAAAAGCCAGGTGTTAGGACAGCCGGGCCGAAGTCGATCGAGCCGAGGAAGGGAAATCCCACGCGATCCGGATCGGCCATACGGGTTTCGTTGACGCCGACGCGCCGTGCCGTCGGCACCACGCGGAAGCTTTCGCGGTCGAAGACTTCGGCGACGGTCGATTCTGTCGCCGCCAAAGCCTCGTTCCAGTCGATCATGGCAGTCCCGATCAGGTGTTGCGGGCGCCCATCAGCACGCCCGGCCGAGTGCAGAGCTGAAGCTCGTTCATCTGCAACTCGCCATTGATGCCCTTGTCGTTGGGCATCGGCCACTGCTTGGCATAAAGACGCTGGCCAAGCGTATTGACGGTTTCGATATAGTCGGCCGGCGATTGATAGGTCTTGAACAGGTTCGGCACGCCGATCGGGAAGAAACGCGCCTTGGTCGTCGGGATGCCAACGCCTTCACCATCGATCTCACCGTAGTTTTCCCAAACGATGCCGCCGAACTCGAACATAGGGTTTTCCGAGCGGTTTTTGCCGATGTACGATTCGCGCAGGATCTGCGCTTCCGACCAGCCCTTGTAGGTGTCGCGGACTTCCTTGTGGGTCAGCAGCTGGTCGAAGAAGGTGTCGCCGACGAAGGCGTGGACTTCGGTGAAGGGCACGGCGCCAAGCGCCTTCTTTTGCGCCCTGATAACCTTGGTGGCCGCCAGGCGCAGCGCGCCGTCGGCTGGTGTGGCATTGTCGAGATCGAAGTCGACTTCCGCCACCTGGGCAACGCCGAATTCGGTGAACAGGTTAAGCGTGGACCCGTCGGCATAGGTGATAATGCCAGTGATGGCGCCAAGACGCGCATGCTCCTCGGTCAGGTCCATGTCAGACGTGTTGGCGGCAATCACTTCGCCCACGATCTGCTGCACGGTGGCCAATTCACCCTCGGTGCCGCGAGCGCGAACGTTCTGCACCTGGTCGGCGTAGACCGCCCAGTCGCGCTGGAAATGCGGCACCTTGAAATCCGTCATCTTGCGCTTGGGCATATCGCGCGTTTCGCCGGGGCCGCCGCGCGGCGACGGCTTGACGAGCTGCAGGATGTCGCCGACGCGCTCGATGGCGATTGATGTCGTGGTGACGGGATGGGCCGAGAACAGGCCCATCTGGCCGATGCGGCCGGGCCGGTATTTCAGATCGTTGACGAAATCAGTCAGCGACGTGCAGCTGAACGCTTCATTCTTGAAGATGTCGAGCATTTGCGTTTTCCCTTTGGAAGTCCTGGCTGGCAGGAGATGGTCGGCGCGGCGGGCCGCGGGCTCAATTCAAAGGCCGGCGGTCACCCGCCGCGCCGTCAGTTCCGGATGATGATCCCGCGCGCCTCGAGAGCCTGTACGGCGTCGGCCTTGGCGGCAGCGGTGATGCCTGCCGGCCATTCGATCTGGTGGCCGTTGACTTCCGCATCGCGGGCGATGACGGCAATCGCCGCTGTTGCGTCGGCGGGCGTCACGACGCCGTTGATCGCAATAGCGACGGCGACTTCGGAGCCGTCCGCCCCTGCCGGGTTGTAGGCGACGTACTGGAAATCCTCGGCATCGGCCTCGACCGTGACGGTGAAGCGATCGCCGGCAACGAAGTCGGTCGCGTCGGCGATGGTGAACTTGATTTCCTTGTTGAAGGCCACGCCGACGGTTGCCTTGCCGATCGACTTGCCGGTCGGATCGGTCACTTCAAAGGTGCCGCCATTGGTCGCCGGCTCCGTGCAGACGATGTTGTAGACACCGTCCTTCACCTTGGACGAGACGGCAGGGTTGGCAAGCGTCAGCGCCCCTGCGCCGGCGGTATTGCCGGCGTCGGCGGCAGCGGTGGCGACGACGCCGGCCACGACTGCGATCCGGCCGAGCACGGTGCCGGCAAGAAGCGTCTGGGAAAAGGCGATCGTGGCGTTCTCGCGCGAGCGGTGGAAATTCGCCTCGCTGAGCAGGAATTCGCCGGCATGCCGGCCTTCGGTAACAGTCGTCATGGCTTCAGCCCTTCACGAGTTGGAGTGGTTTGCGCGAAAGGGCTTGATCAGCCGTTGCGCTTGTTGATGCGCTCGGCTGCCTTGGACCAACCCGCCGAGGCGTCAGCGGGTTTCGGGGCGTTGCCGGGCTGCGCCAGGCCGGCGGCGGCCAGGCGCTGTTGCTCGTAGGCGGCGGCATCAGCACCGCCTGTCGGCTTGGTTGCCGCCACGTTGGCGACGACGAAGGCGGCGACATCCTCGCCGGACATGGCCGGAGACTTGGCTGCGAGGTCGAGCGCCGCCGCCATGCGGCCGCCATCCCCCTTGACGCCTTCGGCACCCATCGCCGTCGTGAGGCGCTTGCTTTCAGCGGACACGCCGGCGGCGTGGCCCTTGGTTTCAGCCGTAGCAACGGCGGCGTCATGGTCGGCCTGCGAGATAGTGCCCGCCGCGGCGGGCGCCTGATTTCCGGACATTCCGGTCTCCTTTGCCCGCGGGGGGCGGTTGGTTTCAGTTGACGCCTGGGCGCCGGTTTCTTCCCCATCGTCAGGGGAAAGCTCATCCGCCGCCGCGAGCGTTGCTGCGCGGACCGCGGCCAACATGCTGTTCGCCATGGTTCAGGCCTTTCCGTTGATTTCCTTGATGAAAGCCGCGAACGCCTCCTGGCTGTCGCCGACCGCATCGACGAGGCCGAGCTCGACGGCTTCGGCCGCCGAATAGGCTTCGGCCTCGGTCTTAAGCGCCGCCGCCTTCGACAGCCGCTTACCGCGGCCCTGCGCGACAACGCCGGCAAACCGATCGCGCATCTGCTCGACCTCGGCCTGCCATTTCTCCTGAAGACCGGCGGCCAGCGGCTGATAGGGATTGCCGTCGATCTTACGCTTGCCGGCATGGATGAAAGTGACCTTGATGCCTTCCTGCTCGAGATTGCCGCTGAAGTCGGCATGCATCATGACGACGCCGATGGAGCCGGCGCCGCCGAACTCCGGCATGATGATCTGCCGCGCCGGACTGGCCACGAGATAACCCGCCGAATAGGCGAAGTCGGTCAGGATAGCGATGGTCGGCTTGGCCTTGGACAGCGACCGGAGCGCTGCGGCGGCCTCGAAGGCGCCATTGACCTGCCCGCCGAAACTGTCGATCTCGACAACGACTCCCTTGACGGCAGTGCTGCGCTCGGCCCGGGCGAACTGCGTGATCAGCCCCTGGTAGGATGTTTCGCCAGACGACGATCCGATCCACGCACCCTTTTGGACCAGCGTGCCTTCGACGGGAATGACAGCGACGTTCCCGACCATTTCGAACGGGACGATGCCGCGCTGGTCGAGGCGGCGGCCCATGTTATCGCCCAGAACGCCAGCCGACGGACGGCCGTTGGCAAATGCAACATGGTCGATCGCGCCCGGCGCGTTGACGATGGTGATGTTCTGGCCCGTCAGGCGCGGACCGAGCATCTTCAGCAAGGTTTCCGCTTTGCCCGGATGATAAAGATGCGGCCGGTCAAACAGAACGCCGCAGACGCGTTCGAAGGCTAGAGACATGAGCCGCCTCCTACGAAGCGCATCGACTTGGCGTAGCGCGAGCGCTTGCCGCTCTTGGCCGAACAGGCGGCCGCGAGCCGCATCAGCTCGGCGTCGAGCGCGGCGACGCTGCCGACCGAGACGCGGACGCGCTGGTGGGTGACCGGCGAACGCACTTCGGTCTCCTCGACCCGCTCTCCGGCGATCAGCTTCAGCTTTGCGGCATAGAGCGCCTGGTAGAGCGCGCACGGGTCCTCCGCGTCGACCGTGACGCCTGCGATCTTGACCAGATTTGGCATCAGGCTTCGACCTTCTTTGCAGGCTCGTCCTGGACGGCATTGTCGGCGGTGCCGCCATTGCGCGGCACGAACGGGGACGGCATGCCGGCGTCGACATAGCGCTGATGCTCGCGCTTGCGCTGTTCGAACACCTCGTCCGGATCGTAGCCAAGCTCGGCGCACTCGGCGGCGAGCGTCGAGGTGCCGTTGACTAGGCGCTCGGTCGAAGCCTTGGCGCTCTTGCCGTCATCGGCCGACGGTTTCGCCGGTCCCTGCCAAAGCGCCCAGGTCGCAAGGTCGCGATTCTCCGCGAAGGCCTCGTATCCGCCCTTGAACGGAAGGCGGCCTTCACCGACCATTTCGTCCATCCAGTTTTCGTAGACCGGCTGCACAATCGGCGCGGCGATACGCTCGCGACGCCTGACCACCACGGGCCAGATCGATGAATTTTCCATGCGCACCGACGAATAGGTGGCGTCGTTGTGGTCCATGGTCAGGCCGCCATAGGTGATGCCGATGGCGCGGGCGGTGTCACGCGACAGCGCTTTCCACACCGGAAGGAATTCCGGGCCCGGTGTCTTGGCGCCGTGCAGGTCGAACTTCTCGCCCGGCGCCAGATGTGAGATGCGCGGGTCGCCGGAGACCGTGATGTCGCCGTCGCGGGCCCGCTCGAGCGCGCCGCCGAAATAGGCGAGAAACTCGTCGCGCAGATCGGCCTGGTCGTCGGGCAAAGCCTCCAAGGCCTCGAATGCCTCCTTCGACGGCGAGGCGCTGGTCAGGGTTGCGGCAAAGATCGTCTGCAGGATCTGCGTCTGGATCGTGGTGTCGACGAGGATCTCGTGCTGGATGTGCTGGCGGAAGGCCGGAGCCATCCGCGAAATACCGCGAACATCGGTCGCGTCTGCCGGATCAAATGCGTGAACGACCATCTTTCGGCCGGACGCATCGTAAGCCGGATAATCCTTCTTTTCGACGATGCCGGTGTTGCGCTCCTCGAATCGGTAGTGGGTCGGACGACCGTTGGCGTCGTGAAAGACGCCTTGGAACAGGCCTTCGAACTCGTTCGAGTCCTGCACCAGCCTCGTCGGCGGCACCATGCAGAGCTTGGTGCCGCTCTTAATACCGTACCGCTGGCGCCACGCTGTGCCCATGTAGGACATCACTCCGGTGGCTTCGCCGTAGGCCATGTCCCAGCGCAGCGCGATGTCGATCATCTGCGGAAGCGTGAACTTGCCGCGAAAATCGCATTCGGCAGGATTCCACGACCAGCGCTTCCACTCCTCCTTGACCAGTTTGATCCAGTCGTTGATTTCGTCAGCGCTCCAGCCGAGGCGGGCGAGATTGGGTTGCGGGTTGAGCACCAGCTCAACCCCGACCGTGTCGGCGACGACCTGGTCAGCGGCGCCGCGCAGTCGGCCGGAATTCTGGATCAAGTCGACGGCGATCCCGGCAGCGCGGCGCCATGCCTGGCGGATGTCATCGCGGCTTTCCCGCAGGATGGCCGGCCGGGTATTGATGACGCCGGAGCGGCTATCGCGCAGATAGCCCGCCGATCGCTGCGGCCGCTCGGCGGGCGTAGCCGCCGGCCGGCGCAGAATGCGATCTAGCAGCTTCATTTGCGCTTGGCCCATCTTTCACGGTTTGCCGCGCGTCGCGCCTCGCGCTCCGGGTCGGCCTTTGTGGTCTTTCCCTTAAACGGCCCGTCCTCGGCCGCTTCGAACAGATCGGGCTCGGCCGGCTTGCCGTGCACTTCGGTCAAGAGATCGGCCCAGCGCTCGGCGTTGAGCCGCCGCTTGTGCTTCAGGTGCCAGGCCAGCGCGAAGGCGTAGACCGTGGTATCGAACCAGTCGTTCGCGCGGCCGAGGATCCTCTTCCATTCCCGAGGCGCCTTCGGGCTGATCAGGTTGCGCGCCCGCCGCGATACCGTGGCGCGCGCCTCCTCGTCCGGGTCGACCAGCCGCTCTGCTGTCATCTCCTTGGCGAACTCATCGTCGCAGAGCTCGTTCGACAGGTGGATGGTGTTGCGCGGCCAGCTGCCGCGCTCGTCCGGGCCGAGCACGAAGTTGGCCAGGGCCGCCATCACCGAGGTCTTGATGTCGTAAAGCCCGACCGGATAGAGCATCACCTTGGCGACGCTTCGCTTGCGCTGGTCGCGTATGTCCTTCTTCACCGGCGTGCCCAGCCATGGCAGGCCGATCGGATGGCGGCCGTCGAGCGCGTAGACGTTCGGCCGCGAGGCGCAGAAGCGGTAGACGCGGTCAGTGGCAAAGCCCGAATCGACGCCGGACAGATCGATGCCCTTCTCGCCGCCGCCGGCTGTGCGGTAAGTCTTGCCGAGCGCATCGGCGAGTTCGATCCAGGCGTCGTCGACCTGGTCGGGCGCACCCATAAACACCTGGCGGTCGATCAGCCAGGCGCGGTCGCGTGGCCCGATCGCCCAGACCGACCATTTGATGCCGTAGCCCTGGACGTCGGCGGCCGAGACGATCAGGCCGGCCTCCGACGGGATGACGCCGCGCGGGAACGGATTTTTTCGCGCCGCCTCGACGATCTTTTCCCATTCGACCGCGACCCCGCCGGGATCGTAGGGCAGCGCCAGGTCCTGCTGGTAGAAGGTGCGCAGCTTCGTCGTGTCGCCTTCGGCGTCCTTGAAGCGGTTCCAGATGTCGGCGAAGCGTTCGCGTGGCGCGTAAGCGGCCCACAGATGATAGCTCGGCTGCCAGTCACGGCAGCGGCCCTCGCAGGGATCGCAGCGCCAGCGGGCGATGTCTTCGGCCGCGATCGCGTCCGGTACCTTTTCCTCGCCGTCATGGACGCGGCGCGCGATCCAGTGGCCGCGCGCATTCATCTCGGCCTTGTGGCCGTCGAGTATGGCGCCGTTGCAGGCGATGCAGGCCACATGAACCGGCAGATTGCGCGCCGGATCAGCATCGCGCAGCTGCTCGCGAAACTGGTCGAATTCCAGCACATGATAGATGCCGCAATGCGGACATGGCACGTAGTAGTAGCGCTGGTCGCCGACCTCGAAATCGCCGGTGATCGCGCATTCGCCGGAGATGCCGGGCGTCGAGCCTTCCCATTCCTTGGCGAGGTCGCCATACATTTTCTGGCGGGCGCGGGCCTGGTCGCGCGGGCTGCCACGGCCGTCGACGTCGCGCGGATAGCCGGTGACCTCGTCCATGGCGAGGTATTTGATCGACACCATCTGCAGGCCCTTGGAAGAGCCCGCATTGACGATCTGGCAGAAGCCGCCGGCGTAACGCTTGAACGAAGTCGTCGAGCCCTGCTCGTCGCGGCTGTTGACCGGCATCACCTTGTGGGCGATGCGCGGGCTCGCCTCGATAGTCGGCTGCAGCTTGACCCGGTTGAACTTGGTCGCTTCCTCGAGTGTCGGCAGCACAATCATCATCGAGCCGGGCGCCTGGTCGACGATGAAGCCGAACCAGTTCTCGATTGCCGTCGACTTGCCGAGCTGCGCCGCCCAGCGGCAGGTGACGCGGCGCGCCGGATGGTCCGGATGCAGGCAATCCTGCGGCTCGCGCAGATAGGGCACGCGGTCGGTCTTGAACTTGCCCGGCCAGGGCGATCCCGATTCCGGCGAGACGACGCGGTAGCGGTCGGCCCATTCCGAGATCGTCAGGTCAGCGACGGGCCGGCTCGCGGCCTCGAGCCCAGCGAACAGGATTTCTGCCCCATGCGGCAACTCAGGAAATGAGAGCCGCGCGTCGTGATAGCTCATTGCAGGGATGCCTGGTCGAACGGACCTATGTCGCCTGCCGCACGCTCACGCTCGCGCTGGTCGAGGCGTTCGCGGATCTCGCGGTTGAAGTCGTCGAGACCGACGCGGACGAAGCCCTTCAAGGCAATGCGCGCGACGCGCTCGTCCCAGCCATATTTTACCGAGAGGCTCGCCGCCTCGCTTTCGATCGCCCGGTCGAAGGCGCTTTGCATGAGCGCGATCGCGTCGCGGCCGGCCTTGTCGACCTCTGCCGTCGGCGTCAGTTCGCCGCGCCGCTGGGCGAGGTCCATTTCGCGCATCTCGGCATCGGCCTGCGCCTTGCGGGCTTGCCCGTCCGACTGGCTGCCGGCGAAGCGCGAGACCGGCCTACCCTTCGGACTGCCGAGGCCGGGAGCCAGCCCGGCAACCGGCGGGATGTTGCGAAGGCGGATGTTCTCGCCGCGGTGCGCGACAAGCGCGCCGTACTCGACCAGGTGCGACTTGCCTTCCTCGCGCGTCGGCAGCGCTTCCGAGTGCTGCTTCAGGTAGCGCGACAGGGTCGAGCGGTCGATCCGGTCGCCGGCCTCGCTCAAACGCGCCGCGGCATCCGTGATCGAAATCCACTCGCCGGCGGCGGCGTCGGTTTCGATGACCATGCGTGCAGTGTCCCGTGCGGCACGCGTGCATCACACGTTCTTGCGTGTACCGCTTTCCGACGCGCCTACTAGAAAAATCCCGGGCTCCCCCGGGCCCGTATGGGTTGGAAACGCTGATACGGTCCCTACACCGGGGGTGGGGTCAGCGGGGCAGGAGGTTCTCGACCTCGTGCAGGTAGCGAGGCATCAGGCTCTGCTCGATCAACTCGGTCAGCACCTGGAGGTAGACCTCCGGGTTGTTCGTGATGTCATGCGCCGGGTTCGGCCCGAACAGCTCGCGGATCGGAAGCCTGTCCTTGCCCTGCCGCCTGAACACGCCGACATGGCCGCTCTTCATCTCGGCGATGAAGGCAGAGCGATATGATCCTCTCAATCGGACGCGCACGCCCTTGGCAGTCTGGGTCGCGCCAAGCTTGTAGAGCGGCAGCCATCCCGATCTCAGGATAACATCGGCAGTGTTGCCGCCGGCATTGAACTGCGCTGTGGTCACCGCCCGCACCCGCGATGGCGGGATGTCGATGCGCTCGGCATTGCGCTTGATGATGCGGCTGCGCGCCATCTGCGTGATGCGGCGCATGGCGCGGGCAGCGGCCTTGGCCTTGATCTGGTCGGGCAGGCGCGCAATGGCGCGGCCGAGTTGCTCGAAGTCGGACGCATCGACATGAAGTTCGACGGTCACGTGCTTTTCCCAATGAAAAACCCCGGTCGCTGGGGGCGCCGGGGTGATTTCTTTTTTACCGTGTTCAGATGTATGTCAAGTTTCTGCTGCACGTCAACAAGCAACGGCAGTTTTTTTCGCAGGCCGCTCGGCCGCCCTTTCGAAGAGGGCAACGCCCGGCCTGTCAGCCTCCAGCCATGGCGTCATCGAGCGGCTCGAGAACACCAGCCTGTGCCCGACGAGCTGCGTGACAATCTCGGCCTCGAGCCGGCGCAGTGCCGCGACCCAGATCTGGTAATCGAGCCGGCCGAGGATATCGCCGGTCGGATCGGTCGAGAATTCATACTTGCGATAGGCGCCCTTCACCGGACGATGGGTGCGGCCGTTATAGCCATCGACCTCGATATCGTAGGTCCTGCCGTCCTCATGGTTCATCCGCCGCAGGACGAACCATGCCGGCTTGCCGCCGCGCTCGATCATCCTGACCTTAGACGGCTCGGCGCCAAAGTCCGGCTCGCGGCCGAGGATTGCCGTGCCGACGACAAGGCTGATGATGCCGGCGGCGCGCCGTTGCGGCGTTCGCACCATGTAGCGCTCGACCGCTTTCTTGACCGCCGCCTCAGCCATGCCTTCGCTATCCGGCCAGTCGGCCAGCGCGTTCCATCCTGCCGGCACCGCCACGTCGCAGCGCGACAGGCCTGCGACCGCCCGCCCGACCGCAACCGCGTCATCATGCGGCTCGCCCTGCTCGATCCAGTAATTCTCGGTATCGCCCCTGCCCTGGTCGACGATCGCACCAAGCTCGGCAAAGCTGGTGATCTTGCCCCATGACGATGCCTCCAGCATCCGCCAGGCCGAGTTGGCATTGTCCAGCCCGTCAACCCCGCCGCCTTTCGGCAATTCATGGACAAAGGCCCATGTCAGCAATTCCTCAATGGTCACGGTCTTCATTGTCTTATCCTTGCGACAGTTTTCGAGAGTTTTGCGATAGTTTAGCGATAGTTGTAGCCGGCAGTTTATTGAGGGATTTCAATTCGTTGTGTGGATGGTGCGGGAGTTGCGACAGTTATTGCAGCCCATATACGCAAGATATTCGGTTCCCCGCTCCCCTTCCCCACCTCTATAGGCGGCGGAAAACTGGTGCAGACTGGTGCAAGCATTTGTTTTCATTGCATTATTCTCGCTGAATGAACTGTCGCTGAGTGTCGCGGACTATCGCAACTGTCGCGCCATAAAAGTGAATGATTTCAATGCGCGCAGCCGTTTGCAGGCTTGCACAACACGTCCGGAAGGGGTTGCGGGGATCACAGCGCGCCGCGCAATTCGACGCGCTTTTCGTGCCGGATGCGAAGCCCGTCATAATAGATATGCCGGCCTTGGCGTTTGCGAACGCCGGCCTTCGTCACCATCCGACCGAACATCGTCAGCGTGAAATGCGGAGCCCTGTTCACCGTCGCCCAAGCCAGGTAGAGCCGGTAGACTTCATTCGCTTGCGCTCCCGCGCCAGCCTCTCGCTCTAAGCATTCCTCAATGAAATCATTGATATAGGACAGCAGCCCGTCATCAGAGGCCGCTATCGCTGGCTGGCCGTCTGCGACATCAGGCAGGCCAAGACGCTGCCACATCTGCTGCGCGGCCTTGCGGCCGTGGGTCAGCCGCGTCTCCTTGACGAGGTGCAACTTGTCGGCGACATCATCCCAGTCGACCTCTTCTTTCGCCTGATACTCGCCCGTCTTCCGGATCGACGGTAACACCTCGTGGAAAACCCAGCGGCGAAACCGTTCAGCTTCAGGCTTTCGGCTTTCGAAGATCAGGCGATAGACGCCAGGTTCATTTATCAAAACTGCTTCTTGTGGATTTTTTCCAAGGGGGTCGGCAATACCGACCCCCTTTTGACGCTCATCATCATTGAGACGCGCCATTGCATCGTTGGCATTGGAGATCGTCAGGCATCGGCAAACATCCTTGCCGACGAACCAAGGATCGCCATTGATCGTGACGGCCCTCACCGGCATGTCTTCGAAATCAAAAGTCGCAAGCGCATTCATGCTGCTTCTCCCTGTGTTGATGTTCATCGCAAATGCCCTTCGAAATCGGAGCCGCCGGAGCCGAGATTGCCCTGCCTGGAGGCCGGCACGTCAACCAGCCTGACGCCGCGATAGACGACGATGCGGCCATCGATGCGGTCGTATTTCTTCTTCATGATCAGGCCGAAGGCGGTCAGCGAGATCGGCTTGCCGCCCTCGTCGACGGTGAAGTCGACATAGGCCTGATAAAACTCCTTGGCGGTCAGCTCGGCCGAGGCATCGGGTATGACGCAGCGGGCGCAGAAGGCCGAGGTGCGGTCCATTTCGTCGCGGTATTCCTGCGTCTTCAGCCGCACCGCGTCGGGGATGACCAGGCCTTCGCGCAGGAAGATCATCACCCCTTCAATCAGCCAGTTGAGGATGCCCGGATATTCCGGCACGAACTCGGCCACCACTTCCTCGAACTCGCGCTGGTCGGCCTCGGCGATGATCTTCGACCAGTGGATGACGGCCATGCGCCGCCATATCCCGTTGTCTGTGCCGGTGATCTTGGGATAGCCATTGCCCGACATGTGGCCGGTGAACACCGGCTTGAAGTCGAAATAGCCCTCGAACAGGTCGCGCACGGTAAAGTGCTCGCCGCCGGTCAGGTCCTTGACCAGGTTCTCCCTGAGATCCTCGCCCTCCGGCAGTTCCTTGACGCGCAGGAAGCGGCGTCCATAGAGCCGCGCCATGTCGGGGTTGGCCGCGCCGCCCGCCTTGCCTTCACCGATGAACGATTCGGACGGCAGCGTGACCGCTACCTCGCCGAGAAGCCGGCAGAGCGTTTCCATGTAGACCGACTTGCCGTTGGCGCCCTTGCCATAGTGGAAGAACAGCTTTTGCACGGTGACGCCGACCAGGCCGAGGCCGGAGGCGACCTGGACCATGCGGCGCACCTCGTCGATCGGCAGCTTGTCGCACAGGAATTCGTCCCATTTCGGGCATTTGGCCTTCGGATCAAAGGGCACCGGCACGCGCTGCGTGATCATGTCCTGGCGCCGGTGGCCCTCGACCACCTTTAGCTCGGCATCGGCGACATGGATGAATTCCGGCACGTCGTAGCGGATGTCGTCTTGGTCGTCGTAGGCAGGATTGCGCACCCGCTTCATGGTGCGGCGGAAGCACAGCGTATGGCCGGCAAGCGCCACTTTGAGCGGATCGGCGTTGAATTCGTCGGGCCCGCGCTGGATATGCGGCGCGGCGCAGGCGAGCATCGCCTCCAGACGGCCCTTGTTCTTCGAGGACACAGCATGGTTCATGCGCCGGCTGACGCGCTTGGCGAGGTTGGCGTTGGCGGTCTCGGCCAGCTTGGCGAGCTTGCGCTGCACCGGCGTGCGATCCTCTTCGGCAATCTTCAGCGCCTCGGCGCCGCGCTCGATCGCGTGCTTCTCGGCCGGCGTGTGGTCGATATATTCGACTTCGAGCGCAATCCGCCCGCCGACATTCTGCGCCACCGCCAGCGCCCGCGGCTCGCCGGTGTCGATATCCCAGTGCGTGCCGGTCCACACCGCATAGGCGGCCTTGCGCGCCTTCGACTGGGCCCGCACCAGAAGATCCTCGCCGAAATGGGCAAGCAGCCGCTCGGCATTGTCGGTATCGGAGTGGTCGAGGCCAGCGCAGGCCTTGACCACTTCGAGGTCGACCTTGCTGCCTTGGCGCGGGGCAGTGCCCGGCTCGCCATCATCCAGTTCATCGACACCCGCATCGAGATCGAGCGGGGTGCGGGGCAGGCCGGCCGCAGCCGCCTGGCGCGCAGCTTCCTCGAGTACAGCCGCGACCTCGTCGGGCATGCTTTTCTTCTTTTTGGTCACAAATCCCCCGCAACGGCCTCGGCCGCCATGCTCGAAAAATCATATCCAGCGCGCGGCCAGACGATCGGGATCAGCCGGCCCGGCCGTGCATGGCGCGCGCGGGCCCGGGCCATGGCGGCGGCCGTCATCACCCGCTCGGAATCGCCGTCGGCCAGCAGCACCAGATCGCTGACGTGATCGGCCACCCACATCACGTCGTCGGCCGCCTGGTCGGCTTTCGGCACCGGTCCGGCGACCATCACCGGCCGAGCGATGCCCTTGGCGTCCGGCTTCTTCAGCGTCGGATGGCCGAAGCGTGACGACGGATCAGCCGGGCCCGACAGGTTGCCGAGGTCTCCGGCGGCGAAGTAGAAGGTGTCGGAGCGAAACCCTTCCCAGACGCCGAAGGCGACGCCGTTCTCAATGCCCTCACCGCCGACCCAGCGGCTGCATTCCGGATGGCCGGCTATCGGGATCAGCCCGCCCTTCTTCGAGCCGCGCATCTTCTTGGCCGGCAGCAATTCGCCGGTCGAGGGGTCGACCAGCTCTGGCCGGAACTTCGGCGGCCGATCCAGGTCGATCCAGCTGATGTGGCAGCCGATCGGCACCAGGTCGGGCATGATGAACGGCGCGACCATGGCCGGGCCCGAATAGAGCGCGAGCGGGCTGCCGCGCTCGTCCTGCCCGTGCCAGTAGGTCACGTCGGCGCCGACGCGCAGCCAGGTGGCGTCAGGATAGCCGCCGCAGCGTCGCTGAAGATAGAACCGGCCATGCACTTGAGCGGCCGTGCGCAGGACGGTCAGCGATTGATAAATGCCGCGCGCCTTGTTTCGCTCTCGCTCGCGAAACTCGTCCTGGCCGGCCGCGCGCTCGGCGAACGCGGCCTCGTTCTGCACGCGCCGCTCTTCCAGGCGCTTCTTGCGCGCTTGGCGATCCTCGTCGCTTTCGCGCTCGCCCTCGTCCGGAATGTCGCGGCCGAGCACGATCGAACAGGCCTCGAGGAAACCCTCGCGGTGCTTCGCATCCAGCCCTTCGCAATGGGCAGCCATGCCGATCGCGTCATTGCCACCGATGCCGCCGGCGCGGCAGTTCCATTTTTCCTTGCGTGTGTTGAACGCGAACGTATCGCTGCCGCCGCAATGCGGGCACGGCTGCGGATGCTCAAAGCCGGTCCGCTTGAACTTGAGGCCCATGATTTTGGCCGCGGCCTCGATCGACACCGCGCGCGCGTCTTCGACGAAGAGCTTGACGGCCTCGCTCATACCCCACACATCCCTTCACACTCATTTAGGAAGAGGTTGAGCTGGCCACGTTCTTCTGCTGTCGACAGGTCAACCTGGTCGAGCGGCTTCAGCGAGGGGTGAAGAAATACCTGGCCGTTCAACGATTGCTGGCCGGCACGGGCATGCCTAATCATGTGGTCTACCGCGACCGCATCTTCAAACTCTTCGACTGTCAGCGCCCTCCATGCATCGTTGCTGTGATAGGGGCAGAAGGTACATGCGCTTTTGACCAGCGGCTTGCCCGGATATCGTCGCTTGAACCATTCGACGCAATCGCCGCGGCTCATTCGTTTTTCTATCAGTGGCCAGCGATGCTCGATCCAGGCGTCTCTGGACGGCCTCATCCGGATGGTTTCGTCCGTAGAAATACCAATCCACTGTTCGACTAGAACGTGCTTAGGCGCCCGCTTTCCGGTGAGGTCGAGCATAGCTCGAAGCTGCTTGATGATCGGCCGAATCTTGTAGTCTCGCGTGCATGAGCGATTAACAGACCCGCCTCGTGCGCCAGCAACAAAGGCGGGGATCGGCATGAGGGCATAAGCTCGCGTCGAGCGCTGCTTCATCAGGTCAGCGCGGAGATTTCCGGCGGAGACCCGATGGACGGGGAATGGAAGTTGCTTTTCCAGCCAGTCGAGGTGCTCGTAGACGGCCTTTGGCTCTGCGCCAACATCGGCGAATATTGCAGCGTCTGGCATAGGCCCGAGCTCGCCATGCGCTGCCATTAGCGCGACGGTGGTCGACTGGACGCCAGCGCCAAGGGAAAGAACTCGCAACCTCACTCTGCCGCCTCCGCAAAGGCGTGCCGAACATTGCATTCGGCGATCAGCTTGATCATGCGCGGCGGGACGCTGACGCATGACACGACCGGTCGCCGGATCGCGCTTGGCGATCAACGGCCCCCACGTCCTGATCTCCTGGACGTTCTCCATAGTGATCGTCTCGGGGCGGACGGTGCCGGCCCAGCGGCAGATGACCCATGCCAGGGAGCGACGCCGCTTGCTGACCGGCTTCGACCCCTTGGCGACCGAGAAATGCGTGCAGTCCGGGGAGGCATGCAGGACGCGCACGCCGCGCCCATTGGTAACCTTGCGAGGGTCGGCCTCGAACACGTCGCAGCGCAGGTGTTTGGTATGCGGATGCCGCTTCTCATGCACGGCGACCGCGACCGGGTCATGATTGATCGCGACATGGACGTGAAAGCCGGCCTCTTCGAGACCGTCGCAGCCACCGCCCATGCCGGCGAACAGCACGATGGTCATGCGGTTGTCGAGGGAAAACCCCGTCATCGCATTCATTCACATGCCCTCCGCAACGACATTGACGTCGCCGCCGCGCGTGAACGGGCGCGCCTTGTCGAGGATCTGATTGATTGTCCCCGTCGACAGGCCGAGGCGAGCCTTCACCTGGCTCGCGGTCAGGCCCATCTCGAACAACAGCCGGATGCCTTCCGCCTGCATGGCGAGCGGCAGCTTCATCAGCCGGCCCGGATCGATGCTGCCCGGCTTGCCGAAGCCGGGTGCGGGTCGCTTCATAGCGGCCATGCTTCGGGCTCCCAGCAAGGTTTGTGGTAGGATTGGATGGAGACCAGCCCGGCGACGCCGAACATGAAATCGGAGCGGTTGCGGATCAGCCTCCCGCCCTTGCCGTCGTCGACCGTGTCGAGCCGCGAGCCATTGACGACGCCATGCTGGCGCAGCTCACGGTCGATATCGGCCGTGGTCGCGAGCGGGCATTCGAAGATGACGACGAACGCCCGGGACTTCGGACCGAAGCCGTTGACCAACTGGACCCAGTAGACGTAGCGAGGTTCACCCGACATCGGCTTGCCCCTCTGTTTCAGTGCTCTTCCCGTGAAACATTTCCTGTGTTTCACGCTCCGGATCGGAGGCTTGCGGCGGGTCGTAGAAGGCGCGGAACGACAGCTTCAGCCAGTCGCAGACGGCGATCACCTTCGGCGCCGACACGCTCTGCCCGTTGCAGATGCGCGACAGGTCGGAGGCGCAGACGCCGATCTCGGCCGCGCACACGCGCCCGTCGTCCTCGAGCCGGGCGCGGAGCAGCCGGCCCAGCGCGCGATAGTCGTAGGTGGCAAGCCGCGACGCCGCAGGCGCGCAAAGGTGAGGACCACTAGCCATGCCGGAACTCCCTTTTCAGGAAGAGCGTCGGCTCCTCGCCGATCCAGTCGCAGAGCGCGAAGAACTCATAGCTGCCGGGATTGCGCCCACGCGCCGCGCGCAGCACCGCGTCAAGCTCGACATCGGCCTCTTTGGCAACTTTGCGCGCCGACTTGCGGCGATGGACGCGGCGCGCCTCGAGGAACATGGCGAACACGTCGAAATCGACATGGCTGGGGTCGAAAGCGTCGGTGACGATCGGCGCGTGGTTCATTCCGGATGCCTCTCGGAAATCCGGATGCCGATCGCTGCACTGCCTCGCCAATGGTCGCGAATGAAGATCCCGCGGCGCCCTATTGGCGAGGTATCGTCAGCTATAAATCTGACAAACGCCTGGACATGGTGGAGGGATTTTTTCGGCCCCAATCCCTCTAGGAAGCTTTCGGCCGAGCGTTTACCGCGTCTCAATAGGGGCACTGTCACTGTATTATATGACAGAAGCGGAGCGACTTTCCGCTTCACCCTAGACCGCTGCAGCGCCTGCTCATGGCGGACGGCTTCAACAATCGTCATCCGCGGAATGAGCATGGCAGCGCAAAGCATTTGGAATACGACACAGCACGCTCGAAAAATTCGGGCGTCATCGTCGACCTTAGCGAGGGCCAGTGTGCCGCGATGATAGTGAGCGACTCTTAAGCTCAGTTTGTCGGCAGCGATTTCATCGAAGAAGACGAGCTTTCCGGCCGGCATCGCAACAACCATTCGCGAGGCGGGCGTTCGCAAGACACCACCCGTCAGAGCACACAAATCAGAGCAGGAGAAGTGCCCCATCGCCTGCACAAGTTTTTCAAACAACAGGTCACCAACAACATATCTTTGCCAGCTAGAAACGGCTTCTTCCGCATAGTGTTTCGCAAGCGCCGGATGTGCGATTGGCAGATGATTTTGCTGATCGATTGGACTTGATAAGGCAGCGCGAACCGTTACCTCGATAGACGGAATGTCATCGGGAAAGCCGACAAATCTAGCAGCGGCAGCGTCGTCGAAGATGCTCATTCCGCCGCCTCGTCGACTTCATCCGCCGATTGTTCGGCCGCGATCAGGTCGAACATGCTTGGCCCCTGCCCGCCGCCGGCCGCGATTTCGGCATAGGTGCAGCCGTCGGCGAAATAATCCGGGTTGAGCTCGACCGCGACCGCCTTGCGGCCCATGCGCAGCGCGCAATAGGGCACGGTCATGATGCCGCCGAACGGGTCGAACACCGTCTCGCCAGGCATGGAGTGCTGCTCGATCGCCCGCTCGACAATATCGAACTGCAGCGGGCACAGATGCATTTCACGGCCCTTGCGCTGCTGCAGCATGTTAAGCGTTCGCATCCGCGCCACGTCGGTCCAGATCTCGGGATGGTCGCTATGCGGCGGCGCGATCATGAAGGTCGGTGGAAGCCTGCCTTCGGCGTCGAGCGCCTCTGCGAATTCGACATGCAGGGCGTGATCGTAGACGTTCTCTTCCGCCCATTTCTTCCAGCCGCGATAGATCAGCTTGGCGTCGAGCTTGACCAGGCGGCGCAGCTCGTCGGGCAGCAGCGGCCGGTCGCCGCTCGACCGGCGCACGCCGTGCGCGTCGATCTGCCAGCGGCCGCGCGAATAGCCGGTGCCGGGCACGCTGCGCAGCGAACGCTCAAACGTCTGGGTCCGCACACCCTCGCCCAACGGCAGTGACTTATCCGGCTGCTCGGTATGGTCGGTGAAGGACAGCGGCTTCTGCTTGACCACAGGCTGGTCGGCATAGCCGTTCGAACGGTCGGTTGGCGGCTTGCGGAAGGTCAGCGTGTATTCCGGCATGCCGTTGCCCTGCCGGGTACCGTCCTTGCATTGCTCGCTCCAGCCGAGGCGATAGGTGCCGTTGTTCTCGCGCACGACATCGGTGCCGATGGTCACGCGCGACATGAAGGCGAAGCCATGCCGGCGGAAATGCGCGCAGCAATCGTCGGAAAACGGATTGACCGTCTGGAACCCAAAACCGTTGACGCCGCCCGGCACGATCCGGTCCTTGACATGGATGACGGCGAGCCGCCCGGGCTTCAGCACGCGCAGCAGCTGCGGCGTCAGAAAATCCATCTGCGCCCAGAAATGCGCATCGCTGTCGGTGTGGCCGAAGTCGTTGAAGGACGGCGTGTATTCGTACTGCGTCGAGAACGGGATCGAGGTGACGATCAGGTCGACGCTGTCGGACGCCATCGAGCGCGTTTCCTCGACCGTGTCATTGTGCACGACCAGGTAGTTTTCGCCGCGCACTTCCTGCCGCGTCACGCCCATCGAGCGCTTCAGCGCGCCCTCGATCGCCTGCTCGGCCAGGCCGAAACGGCGGATGATCTCCGCCATCTTTTCAGACTGCGCCTCGAACTGGCGCCAGCGCCGTTCCAGCGTGCGGCGCATCTCGCGTTCGGCCTCGGTGTAGATCAGGTCGAGGCGGACACCGAACCGCTGGCCGAAGCGCTGGATGCGGAACACCGACTGGATGAAGTCGTGGAATTTGAAGCCGATCCCGGTGTAGATCGCCCACCGGCAATAATCCTGGAAGTTGCAGCCGGAGCCGTTGATGATCGGCTTGGTCGCCAATTCCTGGAATTCGCCCCTGGCGAAGCCGACGACGCGCTTTTCCTTGGTGTCGTCGTCGAGATTGCCCCACACCGATTTGAGCGTCGGGATGGCCTTTTCCAGGGCGGCACGCTCGGCCTCGAGATCGTGCCAGAGGATGCGATGCGCCGCAGGATCTTCGGCGCGGATTTCCATGACCTTGTCGATTCTGGCATCAAGGCTGCGCTTCTTCTCCCGCGCAGCCTCGGTCACGCCATGCGCGGAATTGGCGAACAGCCTGCCCTGCCCGTCGCGTTCTTCGCCGGCAGCGCTATGGTCAGACGCAATCTCGTGCCAGCGGATATCAAGGGGCGGCAGGTCGTAGCCTTCGTCGGAATAGCCGAGGTCGGACGGCTTCTGGACGAACAGCGCCCAGCTCGCCACCCACAGCCAGAATTCCTCTTCCTTGTGCGGATGCAGGGTGAGCGCGTCGGCCTTCTCGCTGTCGCGCTTGAAGAAGCGGGTTTTCGCTTCGCCGACATCCATGACGCCGAGAAAGGCAGCATAGGCCAGAAGCTCGATGTATTCGTTCGGGTCGGGCACGGCGGTGGCGACGAAGCGATAGCGCACGCCGGCATGCTTGCGGCCGGTCTTGCGATCGTCGCCGGCAAAGGTCGCCATGAACTCGCGAAAGGTCTTGGTGCCGCCGAAGCCGCGCAGCACGGCCGCCTCGTCGAGCGAAGCGGCTATGAACAGGCACGGGTCGAGCTTGCCGTCCCGGATGGTCTCGTAATTGGTGAGGTAGATCAGCACGGTCTCGGCACCGATCTCGTTCGGCGCCTCCATCTGCTCGGGTCGATTGATGAATTTCAGCCGTATGTTCGGGTGGCGCTTTTGGACCTCGAGGAAGAATTCATGGCGCACGCCGAGCGGCACGACGAGCAGGCCGTGGCCGCCGGCATGCATCAGGCATTGCCGCAGGATCTCGAGCTGCGTCGATGTCTTGTGCAGGCCAAAGCGCAGGAACAGCGCGCGCCGGCCGCCGCGGCAGGCCCAGGGCACGATCGCCTGCGTCATCGGCTTCAGCAGCGGATTGATCGTCGCCTTGTCGACGTCGAAGCCGAGCGAGGGCGCCAGGCGCACCTTGGCTTTCAGAAATTCGGCATAGTCAGGATGCGCGGTCATGGCCGGAACCTCGCCGGCTGCGCGTCTTTAGGCAGGTAAAGCGGATGCTTCGGGTGCCCGTCCTTCGTCAGGCCAAGCGCAAAGCGCGGCAAGCTCCCCATCCATCCCAAAGCCGTCTCGTCCTGGCCGAGGAACGTGCCATGCTGGCCCCACGCACAAATGATGGTGCCAACCGGATAGTTGCCGACCAGGACGTGGTCGAACGCAGCCCGGTTGCCTTCGCCGACGGCGTCATCGTCATGGTTGAGCGCCAGAAGCGCCTTCGGATCGGTGGCCCGATAGGCAAAGAGATTGAGAACCTCGAGCCGATCGTAACCCCAGGCCCGGGCAAATCCGACGCACCGCCTGATTGTCGGGTCGTCCTCGTTGCCGTCCGCAGTTGACGGATTGAGCATAACGAAGACGCAGGTCTTCGGCTCGCCAAGCTGCGCCCCGGCACCATCGACGATCGGCTTGCCGCGCTCGTCGGTCCACATATCCCACTGGGCCGGCGCAGGGTGCAGCCGCCATTCTCGCCACAGCCGGTAGCGATAGACGCCACAGGCCGAGAGTTGGGCGCCCTTGTCGATATAACCCTTCATGCCGCCACCTGTCGTTTCGCGATCAGGTGACGGCGGCAGTATCTCGTCTCCAGCACGTCCGCGCGGGCGGCGCCACACACCGGCATGTCGGGACCATCGGGATCGAAGCGGTTGCCGGCGTAGTGCAGGCAGCGGTTGGTCATGACCGCTTCGAGGAAGGTGATCGGCAGCGCGGCCGGAAGGTTCGCAACAACCTCAACCGCTGCCGGCTTCGAAAAGTGCGTGCAATCCGGCGACGTGAACAGAAGCTCGACCGGCGAGGCCGACGCGATCGGCGGCGCGATCGCAATGACCCGACGCACTGGCCGATACTTCCGCTTGGGCGGATTCTCGGTCTTGGGCGTGGCCCGGCCGATTGCCTGGTTCTTCGGCTGGCCAAGCAATGCGCCAAACGTGCCCTTGCCGCGCTTCAGCTTGCCGATGACGGCATTGCGGCTGCGCTCACCCGGCAGACGCGCGGCAATCTGCGCGGCAGAAAGCCCTTGGGCTGCCAGATCGCGCAGCGCCTGCAGGTCGTCGGCGGTCCAGTCGCTCATGCCGCGCCGACCACACTGAGGCCGCCGGTGCCGCGCGCCGCTGCCGCCGATTTGCGCAGTTCAGCAATCGCGATTTCCAGTTTCGCCGCACCACGATCGATGCCGGCAAGCTCGGCAGGCGTCAGCCGGCCGTCGGCGAATGCCATGGCGGCGGCGGCAATGAGCTCGCCGAACTGCACGACGACATCGGCATGGGCCGCCATCATCGTGGCGTTGGCGGCACCAGGCGCGTCGGCATCGGCAAGGCGGCGGCCTTTCAATTCGGCCATGACGCTGGTGACCAGCGGCGTGCCGCATTCGGCCTCGAGCAGAAGCACCGCCGAGAGCGGCATGAGTTCCGGATCGCCGGCATTGTTGAAGCGGCCCATCTGGCTTTTCGAGAGCGAGGCGATAGAGGCGGCGCGCTCGATCGTGCCACAGCGTTCGATCAGGTCGCGCTGGGCTGCCTTGAGGCGGTAAAACCACTGACTGGAAATTTCGGCCATGTCGGCTCCGGGCACAGTTTTCCCGGCGTGGGAAATGCGGGCTGCATTTCCCATGGCGGGACGACGGGGAAAGGGTTCAACTCGCGGGCATGAAAACCCGCGTCTACGTCACATCATCAAGGCGGCCCCCTGGAGGGCAGCCACAGGCCTGCCCTCCAGGGTCCATCGTCATTGTGGGCGGCGAGCTTTGCTCCTCCGCACGGCTTTCGCCGGGCGTGCCTCAACAGGTGCAGGGGGCCTCGCGAGCCGTACCTGACCGCCCTTCGCTCACGGGGGGTATTGGTTGCAGGGGCAGGACTCGAACCTGCGATCTCCTGGGTATGAACCAGGCGGGATGCCACTTCCCTACCCTGACAAAGGTGTTCACGCATTGTCGCCTCCCTTCCTGGGAGCCCAGCGCAGCACCCGCTTCGCCTCGTCGCGCAGAAGGCGCGCCAAGAGGTCGGCGGGGTGTTCGCGGGAAAAGGCGGACAGTAGTTTCAATATCCGCAGCGTGGCTGCGGGAAGCCCGCGAACCGGCTCAGCCGGCGGCGGCAGCAAGGTCAGCGACGGCGAGCAGCGGACGGCGGGCAGCGACATGCGAACGAATGATGTCATTCGGCCACCTCGATGCGAGAAAGGTGGCCGGTCCCGGCTTGGGGGATTTTTTCGGGACCGGCCGCGACACTGCCGGGGCGTGCAGCATCGAAATCCTCGCCGGCGGATTGCGCGGCCAGAACACGGCGGGCAGCAAGCCATTCGTAGGTCACGCCAGGGATGCCCTTGGCCTCACTGGCGCAGATCACATTGGCCCAATGTTCGGGCGCAATGCTCTCACGGTCGCGCATTTTGCGGGCCGCCTCGTACCCGCAACCAACATCGGCGGCGAACTCGCCAATGGTGCGCCAGTTCGCAATGAGGTCAGAAATGGATAACGGCTCGCTCATGGACCCAGTCTCGTACATTACGTACGATGCGCCGTCAAACGAAAATCGTACACCTTGGACGATAAAAGTCGGCCAAACTGTACGGATGATCGAACCAAAGCACCGTTTAATTCAGGCGATCCGGGAGGCCGGCTATGAGACGCCAACTGACGCGTGGCGTGCCAATCGGCACAAGCTCGGCATCAGCCAGGATCTGATGATCAGCAACACCAATGGCAACCGGGATATTTCCAAAAAGGCGGCAGAAAAATATGCCCGGGTGTTCGGACGCACCGCCGGCTGGTATCTTTATGGCGACAACGGCGAAGCCAGCGCCGCGACCGATGGTGCCTCAACGGCTGCCGCGCCGGGACTGGTCTCGCAACTTGCCGAAGTCTTCGCCGACCTGGTGAAGGCGCCGCCTGAGACCCAGAGCCGCGCGCTCAAGCTGCTTCACAAGACCGTCTACGGTCAGGTCGGCAGCAGGTCCCGCGAGATGAGCACGAAGCAATCGTCGTGATCGATGTCGACGCTCCACTCGCCGCCATGGATTTCACTCATCACCTCTGCAATGGATCGCGCATCACGATAGATTCGCTTGGAGATCATGGACGCCCTTGACTGAGGCGATGTTGCGATCGCCCGCAGCTCTGCCATCTCCTGATCGCCCGCCGCTTCGCGCGATTCGTACTGGATCACTTCTCTCTTCTCCCAAACCGAACGGCAGTGAAATTAGGAACAATTTCCTGCAAGCTGTCAAATCAGTTTTTTCAAGCCGTTCAGTGTGCCATTTCGATACGCATACAACCCTTGCTGATCCATCACCAGAATATTTCAACCTGTAACGATCTCCTGTGAATAGCGGGGAAAACTTGTATCACCCATGCTATATTTATAGCAGCACTGCACCTATTTCCGGTTGCAGACCTTTCGTCCATAAGTCGCGGCATGCCGCCGCAAGATCGCACCACAATTCATATCCGCATCCCATCCTCGCTGCTGAAGCGCCTCAAGCTCGCTGCAGCCGAGGGCGAGCGCAGCATGAATGCCGAAGTCGCCGCCAGGCTGGAGCGGTCGTTTTCAGCCGATGACGAGGATCGCGTCCAAGCGGTGAAGCTGCTGACCGATGCGCTGTCGATCCTCGATAAGGGCACCAAGATCTAGCCTTTTCTGACCAGCTGCTCGTACAAAACTTCCGACCGGACATAAATCGTACAAAACGTACTTGACCGGAAATCGTACATTTAGTACGACACGCCATCCTTTTTAACCGATGGAGCGTTTCGTGCGATCACTTCTTGAGGAGCAGAAGCCCCGGCACATTGGAGCCATCCGGCCCGTAGAGGGCCAATACGGCAGCACAGGCCGCCGTCTCGCTTCTGCCACTCCAGGCATCAACGGTCTCGCTGATCTTGCTCCTGACCACGGCCGCTATGACGGGATCGTCGAGCGTGACCTCGTAGGCGGCGAGCATCAGCGCCGCCGCCCCTTCACTCACCTTGACCTCCGAACAGATTTTCGTCCCCGCAATGGCCTGGCCGATATGGGACATGACGGCCATCTGCGCGTCAGAATAGGCGAAACCCTGCCCGGTCCAAGCCGCGCAGAGCGCCGCCGCCAATATCAATCGTCTCATCCAATCCCCCCGCGCAATCTCGGCGTCATCGAAGGTGAACGCCTGCAGCGCGCACGAGGCTATCACGAGGATTACTCGCTGGCCAAGAACCTCGCCTCGCTGGCGGCGGTGACGGCCATGCTTTTCTGCGCCGCCGTTATTTTGGGAGCGCTCTGATGAGCGAGACGCTTCCAGCGCTCGTCGACCGCGCCGCGCAGACGCTGGCTTCGGCCCGCACCGCCGCCGAAATCCTCGACGCGCGCGACAAGGCGGCGATGGTCTACGACATGGCCAAGCGCGCCGGCCGATTGGCCGCCGCCCGCAATGCCTATGACGAGCTGATCCCAGCAATCCATCGCGCCCAGGCCGATGCGCTGAT